>JAFXZK010000081.1 GCA_017541265.1 Bacteroidaceae bacterium
AGAGAATAAGAAAATAAGAGAATAAGAAGAACCGCTTCATGTTATCCTATGTTTTATAAGGTTTCGGGTGCAAAGATACAAAATAATTCTTAATTCTTCTTTCTTAATTATTAATTAATTTGTATCTTTGCACGGGAAAACATAACTATGAATTAAGAACCATGAACTATGAACTGTTATTAGCCATCGTGGGACGTTTTGCCTACGAAGGAACCGTCAGCGAGATAAAGCCGCTGGGCGAAGGTCTCATCAACGACACTTACAAAGTAAAGACTGCCGAGCAGGACAAACCCGACTATGTGCTGCAGCGCGTCAACCACAACGTCTTCCCCGACGTGGACATGGTGATGCGCAACATCGATGCAGTGACATCGCACATCAGGAAGAAGCTTGCCGCCGAGGGGACAAAAGACCTCGACCGCCGCGTGCTCCGCTTCATTCCTGCGAAGGAAAGCGGGAAACTCTACGTCAAAGTAGAAGGGGAGTTTTGGCGTTTGATGGTCTTTATTGACAACGCCATCACAAAGCAGGCCGTCAACCCCGAAAGCAGCCGTGCAGCAGGCAAGGCATTCGGCAACTTCCAGGCAATGTTGGCAGACATACCCGTCCAGCTCGGCGAAACCATCAAGGACTTCCATAACATGGAGTTCCGGCTCGAGCAATTGCACGACGTCGTTAAGCGCGACCCGGCTGGCCGCGTGAAGGAAGAGCGCGTGCAGAACATGCTGGCGGAAATAGAGAAGCGTGCCGAAGAAATGTGCAAGGCGGAACGCATGGGCAGAGAAGGAACGCTGCCGAAACGCGTCTGCCACTGCGACACGAAGGTCAATAACATGATGTTCGACCAACAGGACAATGTGCTCTGCGTCATCGACCTCGACACCGTGATGCCCAACTTCATCTTCTCCGACTATGGCGACTTCCTGCGCACCGCAGCGAACGAGGTTGCAGAGGACTGCCCCGAAATGGACAAGGTGCAGTTCCGCATGGACATCTTCAAGGCGTTCACCGAAGGCTACCTTGAGAGTGCCCGCAGCTTCCTCCTGCCTGTCGAGATAGAGAACCTGCCCTACGCCACTGCCCTCTTCCCCTACATGCAGTGCGTCCGCTTCCTTTGGGATTACCTGAGCGGCGACAAGTACTGGAAATGCCAGTACCCCGACCACAACTTCGTCCGCGCCAACAACCAGCTGCACCTCCTGCTGAGCATCGAGAAGAGCTATCCCGAAATGCAGGCCTTCTTGGATGCTTTAGCACCAAGGCGCGCTTTTTAATGCGCGGAGCATTGCCAGCTGCATGAAGTAAAGCATCCCGTCGCAAGCCCCAGCCGGTTTCAAATTCAAACAAAAACCCCAGCCCTGAACAAGGACTGGGGTTTTATAAATCATGTATCTTACCAGATGTCTTCCGGTGTCTCGGGGTTGTCGTAGACTTCCTTGGGGCACCATTCGAGATAATCGACGAAGAGCTGCTTTGTATTATAGTCCGGTTGCACAGTCTTGAAGCGGATGTAATACTTCACGTCTGGCGACATTGGCTCACGCACGACAATACGACGGGTTGCACCTGCATTCATGCGGTTTGTCTCTCTTCCGCCAGCGCTTGCTACAATATATTCCGGACCTTTCAGGAAGCCGTTGTTCCTCATCTTCTTATCAACCTCGGCATTGTAGTCATCATCGTCGGTGTCTTTTTCCCAGCCGAGGATGTTGTTTTCGCTGTTGCCTCCCAACTGCATGTTGACAGGGATGCCCTGCGCCACGAGCTGGTCTTTGCGCGAACCCCAGTAAACCTGACAGATGCCGCGTGTTCCACTATAGGTGGACACACCCATTCTGATTTCGTAAACACCATATTTGGGAACAGGAGGACAAGTGATGGTAATGTCGTAGACGCCTTCTGCCAGCACTTCGTCGCCCTGATAGTTTGGCCAGCTTTGGTCTCGGCCGCTCAGGAGCATGAAGCGCGTCTGTTTGCTGTTCACTACCATGTTCTCGAAGTACTGCTTGTCGGGATCGCTCGAGAAGTACCAGCAAGCATCGGTCTGGCTTGTGAGGCGCATATCGTTGTTCATGGCTTCGGGCTGCAGCTCCCAAGAGTCGTAGCGCAGACGTACCTTTGCCAATTCGTTGCGGACGTTCTCGGAATAGGCGATGGCTTCGTGGATGGGATAGATGATGCCATTTATGAGTTTCACGATGCCCGACGTCTCGTCCGTCCTGATTTCCACGCCCTGGTTCCGCTCCAAGCATTCCCTTTCGTGGTAGTCTTCCTTTCTGCCGTTATTGAGTTTCGGGAAGCGATTCAGGTATGGTCCTCCGCTCTCTGCACTTTCCCAAATGCGGAGCAGACGACGCTTGCCGAACGTGACATAATGAGCCCAGACGGGAACGGTCGGCACAGCGTTCCTGTTCTTGTAGTTGTAGCCTCTCTCGTTGTAGTGGAGCGCAAGCTTGTCCACAGGAATACGGGCAGGCAAGAGGTGGTAGGTGACGAACTGGTTGAGCAGGTTGTTCTCGTCCTGATAGTTATTGTTGTTCACGGCATCGGGATAGAAGTCCTGGTCGACCAGCCAAGCAATCACGTCTTCCTTGGTGATGTCTCTGCGGTCCTTGCTCAATGTGGCTTCCCAGAACTCATCGGTTTCGGCAAAGAGCGTGAAACCGTACTTACGGTGCTCTGGCGAAGGAATTTCCCACGAACGCAGCTGCCACTTAAAGCCAGGGAGTTGACCCGTCTTGTAGAGCTTCTCGTAGCGTTCGTCCTTCACCACACTAAGCGTGTCTGTCAGGCCGCAGGTTTCCACCAGCATGGCCATCACGCTGAGGTTGCTTTCATAATCTATCGTGAACTTGTGGAGCATGCTGCCAAGCGTCTCGTTGCTGGGATTGATGACATAGCCCACCTGATGGATATAACCGTTGATAGTCTCTATGTCGCGGTTTACCTTCGAGACAGGGCAGATGCCGTCGATGCTGCAGCTGTCCAGGTCGTTCTTGTAGTAGGACACGCTTATCTTGCGGTCTGCCATCGTATTGACTTCGAACTCCTCGTTGGTTTTCGGGAACTCTGCCGAGACATACGCTGTTTCCTGCTTGGTGCCGTCCAAGATGCTGTTGAGCACCACGACCGCGCGTATGCTGTCCTTGGTTTCCTCGTCGGGAAAAGCATCCCAGCTGGCAACGGGGATGATGCCCTTGATGACGAGCGAGTCGAGATAAAGCTGAATGGCATCGTTGGTCGGAGCGAAACAAGTGTAGTAGCCGTACGCCGTCATGAGCTGATATACGGAGGTCTCACTTATGTCGCTTACTTTCTGTTCCTTCATCAGCCGCACATATTCGCTGAACTGTTCGTGGTCGGACAGATAGCCGGCAATTGTGCGCTCCGTGAAAACATAACGGGCAGACGTGTCTATTTGCTCCGTACAACCGACAATCGCGACAAACAATAGACAATAGAAAATGTATACCAATCTCTTCATAACTATTCCTTAATCTAATCCTTTTTACCTTACCCTTTCACCTTTACGTCGGTGAGCTGTACGCCTGATAAGACTCGAACTTACACGCCTCTCGGCACCAGATCCTAAGTCTGGCGTGTCTACCAATTCCACCACAAGCGCATTTATCGCCACAAAGTTACACTTTTTTATCCAAATAGCAAAGGAAAACAAGAAATAATTTACTCGGGATACTGTATTCTGGTATGATAGACGGTGCGGAGGCGGGCACAGAGGACCTCTTTCGCTTCTGCTATCTCGCGGAATGTGATGGCACATTCGTTGAAGCTGCCTTCGCTCACTTGCGCTCCGACAATTTTCTCTACCATCGCGTTGATGCTTTCCTCTGTATATTCGGGCAGGCTGCGCGAAGTGGCTTCCACGGCATCCGCCATCATCAGGATAGCTTGCTCCAAAGTCTGTGGCTTGGGGCCTGGATAAGTGAAGAGGCGTTCGTCAATGTGTGCATCGGGGTTTTCATTCTTGCGTGAGACATAGAAGTACCTCGTCAGGCTTTTGCCGTGATGCGTGGCGATAAAGTCGCGGACGACCTTCGGCAGCTTGTACTTGTCGGCAAGGCGCAGCCCGTTCTCAACATGCTGGATGATAATCTGCGCGCTTCGCTCGTACGGCAGCCCGTCGTGAGGGTTCTTGCCGTTCTGGTTCTCGGTGAAGAAGACGGCATTCTCGAGTTTCCCGATGTCGTGGTAGAGTGCGCCCGTACGGACAAGCTGTGCCCTTGCGCCCAGTCTGTTCGCCACTTCCGCCGCGAGGTTCGCCACCTGCATACTGTGGTTGAAGGTGCCGTTGGCCTCCTCCGAAAGACGGCGCAGCAATGGGTTGTTGACGTTCTGCAGCTCGACGAGCGTGACAATGGAAGTGAAGCCGAACACACGTTCAATGGGAATAAGCAGAAGATAGACAAGCATGGAAAGCACGCCGGCCGCGGTCAGGTAGATGTAAGGCCAGCGACTGATTTCCTGGCTTCCGTCGGCAGTTCCCCTCACGAACTCCAGACAAAGGTAGGTCAGCAGGGTTGCCAATGTGACAAGCACTGCGGCACGGAAAAGCTCGTAGCGCTGGGAAAGCTCACGCAGGGAATAGATGGCAACAAGCCCTGCCACTATCTGTGTGACGATGAATGGGAAGGGCTGCGTGAGCACGACAGCCGAAGCCAGTATAGTGATGATGTGGGTGACGAACGCTGTGCGCGAATCCAAGAAGATGCGCAATATGATGGGCAGCACGCAATACGGCACCAGATAGACACTCGCCCACATGTGCGCCATGATGGTATAGGTGATGATGGGAAAGATGAGCGAAAGGCTCATGACGAGCAGAACGGTGCGGAGGCTGTCGAGATAGTCGCTGCGGAACTGCTGGAAGTACATCAGCAGCAGGACAACAAGGATGGCGGCATAGACAGCACGCCCTCCGAAGCGGGACAGCCGCTCTCTTGCGCTGAGCTTATGCTCCTTCTGATGCTGCTCCCACGACTGCAGGATGCCTAGCACCTCATCGTCCACTATCTGTCCCCGGTCAACAACTTTCTGCCCCTGCAGCACGACCCCCTTCGTCCTGACAAGCCGTCCGTCCACCTCCTGCCGCTGCTGCGCACTTTTCTCGGCATCGTAGGTGAGGTTCGGGCTAACGTATTTCATCAGGTCAAGCCCATGGAGGCGGCTGTGGCTGTAGCGGACACTGTCCGCCTCAGCGACAAGGTATTCGTAGGCGGTCTTCTCGCTAAACAGCTGCGAGAAGGGGCGCAGGGTGGATTCGTTGCCGTGATAGACGCGCACCAACTTGGGTTTCTCTTTACCGAAAAGCGATGAAGCATCTCCCGGGAGGATGCCTATCGAATAGATGTGGTGAAGTTTCTCCCCCAAGTGCGGCAGATAATAGTAGGGAGTGCCCTGCATGGACGGCGAGTTGAAGTCCTGACGGAGCGCGGCCAGCTGCTGTTCCAGCATGTCCGCATCCTGACGGAAGTATGGCTCATAGAACTGCCGCAGGCTGTCCTGTTCGCGTGCCACCTGCTCTGCCGGCTTGAGGATAGGGAAGCTGTCTTGCGCGATGAAGGCCTCCTCGTCCCAAGGTTCGCCCTTCTGGTAATGGAAGGCAGAGGTGGTTCCATGCGGCATGAACGCCACTAAGACGGCAATCGCAATGGCAGAAAAAAGTATGCGGTAGAGGTACTCCTTGACACTCAGGTTATGTTTGTGGTTGTAACGGCTCATCGTTTTCAGTTAAGAATTAAAACCCAGAGAAAACAGCCTGCAAGACTGCATTCGTTTTGCAAATTTAGACAAAAAATCCGAATTACGTGCCAGACAGGATAAAGAATTTAACGATTATACGCAAATATACCGCCAAAACGCGGAAACGCCACAGGTTTGCAAAGGGCAGACAGATATTGGGCTGAAAAAAGTCCCCGTACTTATGGCAATAAGAACGTGGACTTATGGAGATAAGTACAGGGACTTATGGCAATAAGAACAGGGACTTATGGAGGCAAATACGCAGGTTTTGTAAGGTACTGGCTTTTAGCTGTTTGAAATTAAGCTCGCGGTTGTCTGCCGGTAACACGGTTATGAGCAGCAATTAAGGATTTTACCCTTCTTTGGAGGAAAAATAAAAATAATTCACAATTCATAATTCATAATTCACAATAAAAGCGTAAATTTGCACCGAATATATAATTATGAATTAAAAAATATGAATTGTGAATTGAAGAAAGTGCGTGTCCGCTTCGCGCCAAGCCCCACGGGACCCTTGCACATCGGCGGCGTCCGTACCGCGCTCTACAACTACCTCTTTGCCCGCCAGCATGGCGGCGAACTCATCTTCCGCATCGAGGACACCGACTCCACCCGCTTCGTGCCCGGAGCCGAGGAGTACATCATCGAATCCTTCAAGTGGCTCGGCATACACTTTGACGAAGGTGTAAGCTTCGGAGGCTGTCACGGCCCGTATCGCCAGAGCGAACGTCGCGACATATATAAGAAGTATGTCCAACAACTTCTCGACAATGGAAAGGCCTACATCGCCTTCGACACGCCAGAGGAACTCGACGCGAAACGTGCCGAGACAGAGAACTTCCAGTACGACGCCAGCACGCGCATGCAGATGCGCAACTCGCTGACTTTGCCGAAGGAGGAAGTCGAAAAGCTCATCGCGGAGGGCAAGCAGTATGTCGTACGCTTCCTCATCGAGCCAGGCAGGGACGTGATCGTGGACGATATCATCCGCGGAGAAGTCCGCATCAACAGCAGCATCCTCGACGACAAAGTGCTCTACAAGAGTGCCGATGAACTGCCGACGTACCACCTCGCCAACATCGTGGACGACCATCTGATGGAGGTGACGCACGTCATCCGAGGCGAAGAATGGTTGCCGAGCGCACCCCTGCACGTCCTCCTCTACGAGGCTTTCGGCTGGGCAGACTCTATGCCTCGCTTCGCACACCTGCCCCTTCTGCTCAAACCTGTCGGCAACGGCAAACTCAGCAAGCGCGACGGCGACAAGCTGGGCTTCCCGGTCTTCCCGCTCGAATGGCACGACCCGAAAAGTGGAGAGGTGAGCAGCGGCTATCGCGAGAAGGGCTATCTGCCCGAAGCGGTCGTGAACTTCCTTGCCTTGCTCGGCTGGAATCCCGGCAACGACCAGGAAGTGATGTCCTTGGAAGAAATGGTGAA
>JAFXZK010000082.1 GCA_017541265.1 Bacteroidaceae bacterium
GCCCTCACTCTCTTTTGCAAGAGAGAATTGCTTATCGGAGAACAGGCGCACGGCGTATCTCTTGTCAAGCTTCTTGTCAAAGCCGGACAAGAAATCAAGCGCCTTTTGTTTTGATGGGAAATGACGGCGAAGAATCGTTGTGCGAAAGCCTATTGCACATGGGTCAAGTCGCTTAATATCGTGCTTCGTCACAATCTTTCCGGTTGTGGGTGTGAACTCTGCCCAATATATTTTATAGGCAGATAGTATTGGCTTCTTTTCCATAGTCCGTTATTTCTTGGGTTCGCAAATAATCGTTTTATTTCTCTCTTGGAGTGCTTTGTAGCGAGCTTCTGCAATGATGTGAACGTCAGGATTGAGGTCGGTCCACCCATCTTCAAGCATCATTTTCAGAAGCTGGACAACCTGCTGAACACTGAGAATGATGCCAGGCCCGCGATTCTTGCGTTCGTCATCATAGATTCGCTGGCGGCGTTGTACGTCACCTTGAAGTTCGTCAATAAGCGGTTCAACGGCTGCGAAGTCCCCGACGATTGCCGTCCTTGTCTCGTCAAGGTTCAAGAACGTCATTTGAACGTGCAGGTCTTCTTCTCCGTCGCCGTCGTCAATACCAAGAATATACTTGCGTACTTCTTCCTGAGTTTGTTGATTTTCTCCATGTGGGGTACTGCCGATTTTCTTCTTCGCAGTATTAAAGTCGATAATTTTTGCCATAATGTTGTAGCTTTCGAGGACAAAGATACATAATTTCTGCGAGCTGTCCTCATTATCTTGCAGAAATCTTTTGTTTAGCCTTTTAATTGCTCTTTCAAAGCGGCTCTCACTCTGTCATGGAGGGCATAGCCGGTGTAGAAGTCGCTGTCTGAGCGTTTGGCATTATCCTTCCATCCGTCAAGAAGCCTATCAATTAGAAGTAGCTCTGCAAGGTTCTCGACGGTTACTGTTTTCTTTTCTTTTTCTCTCTCAACCTGTGCTGCCAGGTCTTCAATGATATACTGCGCAGCCTGATGTTCTCTGTCTTTGTGATTCATAATCGTTTCGTTTTTAATTTAGTTCCACAACCTTGATGTCGCAGTAAAGATAGGGCTTGCGTTCCATTTCCTCGCAAAGCCTATCTACTTCCTCTTCTGCCACATCATGATAAATAACTTCGCCGTCGGACACAATATCATATCGTGTGCCACGTCCATTTGTTCCACTGAAATTGTCAATGTCATAATCAAGTCTTGTCATAATTTTGAAATTATAAATTTTGAATTGCTGTGTACTTTTGTCATTAGGCAGCCGCCGCATTTGCGGCAGCTGCTTCCTTCGTTGCATTTAGCTCTGTCTCTATCTTACGGTCGAGGAGATTGAGGTCTGTGCGGAGTTGGCGTAACTCTTCTTCCTTCGCCCAAGGCTTTCCTACGAGTGCGGCAATCTGTTCTATACGAAGCGTGTTGTCTTCCATCTTCAGTTGCCACTCGTCGATAATTGCGGGAATATGAAGCAGGGCTTTCAGAGCATTCTCCGACGACAGACGCGGCGATGTCTTTGTCAGCTTAAAAGAGTAGTGCAGACGTGTACCTCCTTCCACAAAGAAGCGGTTCTCATACTGAGCAATCCCGTCTTTCTTTGCCACTTCACTTGTTCGAACCTGAACGCGGAAGCCGTAGATGCTACCAATGGCAATATATGCTTCACAGGTTTGCATCGTGTCAGCAATGGAGAGCAATCTTTCTCCAAGTGCCTTGGCTTTGTCTTCCGATGTGAGTGGTTTGCCTTCCGATGTGACAGTCGGCATTTGGAAGCCGTCAATCACGAGGTCGTTCAGCACATTGCCTTCCGCATCCAATCGGCGCACATTGTTGAACTTGGCAAGGTCGGCTTTTGCGTCTGCGATGTTACGCTCATGGCATTCATTCTCGGCACGGAGCTTCTGCATCTTTTCTTCCTGCTCTCTCTGGTCGCGGAAGTAGTTCTTGCGTTCACTCTCCAAACTACCGATGCGCTTCTCAAACTTGGCACGTTCCAAGAGGTCGGTGTTTCCACTGAGCACTGCCATGTACTCGGCGAAGTTCATGCCGTTCTCATCCATAGCACCTTCGTCGATGGTACGAATACCAAGCTGACCGCGCTTTAACTGACGGATGAACATCTGCTTGTTGTTGAGAAGATTGAACTTGTAGCTGTCAAGGCTTCTCTCCACTGCATAAACGATGACATCAACTTGATTGTCGGCATAGAGCCTTGCCACTTCGTTGCCCTTGCGGATTGCTCTACCCTCTCTCTGTTCGAGGTCGGAAGGTCGCCACGGAGTATCGAGGTGATGTACTGCAACAACTCTCTTTTGAGCATTGACTCCAGTTCCAAGCATCTGTGTGCTGCCGAACACCACTCTTACTATTCCTTCGTTCAGGGCTGCAATAAGTCGTTGCTTTGCCCTGTCGCACTTACATTCCTGTATGAAGCGTATCTCATTGGCAGGGATACCATATTCCTGGACAAGTTTCCGCTTAATCTCGGAATAGACGTTCCACGCTTCATTGTTCTGCCACGTAGAGAGGTCGGAGAAGATAAGCTGTGTGCCTTTCTGTGCATCATACTTATCATAATACTCCTTTACCAATGCAGCACATCGGCTTGCCTTGTTTCTCGGATGGTCGCCATACGACGGGTCAACAAGGCGCATATCCAAAGACATCTTCCTTGCATAGTCAGTTGCATAGAGCATCTTCGCTTTCTCCTGCTTATCCGTAAACTTATCTATGCCTAACAGCCTTGGATTGCCGGTCTTGGCAAACTCCATAAGACGGAGGATGAACTCTTCTTGGTCGGGCGTTGGCTTGATGTTCAGGAGCATCGGGTGCTTCTTCGGGCGTTCAATACCCACATCCTCTGCTGTACGGAAGTCGGTTATCTCGTTGTAGAACATTGCCAGCTCTGGCACCTTGATGAAGTAGCGGAAACGCTCCTTCAGGATAATCGTGTTCGTTATCGAGAACTCAAACTCGCTGCTCTTTTTCGTGAAGATTGCAGCCCAAGCATCGAAGCAGCTGACATTCTGTCTTGCCAATGCTTTCGGACGAAGGTACTTGAACAGACAATACAACTCTGTAAGGCTGTTTGTTACAGTTGTACCACTTAGGAACGTAGCACCGAGGTCTCTGCCTGTCCGCTTTTGTATCGTTCGGATCGCCATAAGAAGATTAAATGCACGCTTACTGCCTTCAGGATTACCGATGCCTGCCACTCTGTCGTGACGGGTTGAGAACCGAAGGTTTTTGAAGATGTGACTTTCGTCCACGAAGATGTGGTCGATGCATAAGAGGTCGAAGTCCACAATATCGTCAGCACGCTTTTTCAAAGAGTCTTGCAATTCCTGTATCTTCTTGCTCATGCTTTTCTTGCGAATCTCCAACCCCTTGCGCATTTTCTTTGTGATGTTCCAGCCCCATCCGCTCATTGCTTCAAGGCTGTCTTCCACCTCCTGCAACTCGTCCTGCAACTGCTCCAATTGAATGACCTCGCTCTGCGGGATGCGACTGAACTGGTCGTGAGACATGATGATGCAGTCATAGTCATTGTTCTTGGCGTTGTTCAGGAACTCAACGCGGTTAGCTCCTGCATAGTCGCTCTCCTTTGCGAACAATATCTTTGCCTGCGGATAAGCGGTGCGATACGTCTCAGCGATTGCACTCACATTTGCCTTCATGCCGATAATCATCGGTTTATGACACAGCCCAAGACGCTTCATTTCGTGAGCTGCAATACACATGATGAGCGTCTTACCGCTGCCTACCTCATGGTCGCAGATGCCACCGCCATTCAGCAAGAGCATCCATACACAATCCTTCTGACTGCCATATATATGCTCAATGCCATACTTCTTTTTCAACCCATCCATATCAATGCCTGGGAATGTCTGGTGACTTCCGTCATACTTTGGTTTGACGAAACAGTTAAAGCGACGGTTATAGACACCGGCAAGGTCGTCACGGAACTCTTTCCCCTGACGTTGCAGCCAATCCACAAAGCCTTGACGTATTTCCTCAATCTTCGTGTTGGCAAGCTGCGTCTTTTCTGCATCTTCTATCTTCACGACCTTATCGTTCTCATCATATACCTTGTAGCCTTTTTCGTCTCGCTTGTATTTCATCATCTTCGGGCAAGTGTTGTGCATGGCATGAACCAATAAGGACATTCCGTCTTGATAGTCGCTTGCTTCACTGCTTACACAATAATGCGTCCAAATCTTCTCATTGCCACGATGCACATCGGCAGCGTACTGGTCGAGCAAGGGCTGATACTTTATCGTCACCTGAGCATCGTTTCCTGGCATACTGAAGAACTCAGACGCAAACCTCTCATAGATGCTGGTGCTTATCCACCTCTCACCAAGATTGAAGTCAAGGTCGTCGAATGGTATAGGCGTTGGTGTAGCTGCCTCAAGTGCAGCGATGGCATCTGTGAGTTGAGTATTGAACATTGAAGGCTCGTTACCGTGAATGCTTTCATATTTCTGCTTATATTTCTTTATTTTCTCTACCTTCTCGATAACATTGCCAGAGACAAACTTTGCCTTAATCTCATACTCATTATTGAGTGGGTTATAGAACACCTCGCCTTTCAGTTCATCCAACAGCTCGTTACCTTCCATCCCTGTAAGTTTCGACATATAGCCAAGTTTCACGCCGCCATACTCATTCAAGCTCTGTGCAAGTGCCTCATGAGCTGACATAGGTTCTGTTCGCTCTTCTGTAGCAAAGGCTATAGGCTTCATCATAATGTCGGATTTCTCCCAATGGTTGTCAACCTTGCGCTCAATAGCCAACACGTCTGTTACATTCAGTCGTTTTGCGGCTTGCTTGTTTGCTTCATTGTTCAGGTCGCCAAACTTGTTCACAAAGGCGTCATAGATGGTGTTCAGTTTCTTACGCAATGTTGATTGCTCCGTCTTCTCTATTGCTTCTGTTTCATACAGCTCCTTATAGACTTCTGCCATCTTCAGCAGAGCTTCCTCATGCTTGGTATATCTCCGCTCTTTGGCAGTGTGGTTTTTACGAGAGGGCCTTGCCGCGTTTTTGTGACCATTCTCGAAGAGGTCAACGTCGATATTCGCATTTATATCTCTTTCAAGGACGATACCCATATCCCTGGCAATGCCGTCAACTCCGTCGCGATGCTCATACACAAAGCCAGGCTTTCCGTATGGGTCAGTATCAATCTTTGTGTCTGTTGCTATCACATGGTCGGGATAACATGTGAAGTACAGATTAGTCGGACATCCGTTGTCTTCGTAGGTTGTCAGCAATAGAGCTTCATCTGGGGTTAGCGAAGTCCTGCCTTCACATTTCTGTAACATCAACAAGTCAGTGCCAACCTCTGTGTCCGCATCTTTGAAGAGATTGTTAGCCAGTCGCAAGGCACTTACCAACTTTGCGTTCTTCAATGCTTCACGCAGTTGGTCGCTGTCGCGATTGAGATAGTTCGATGTGATGATGTACGCCTCGATGCCGCCATTTCGCAGACAATCAAGTCCTTTCAGTACATAATACTTGTGTATCATCTTCGTTGCTTCTCTTTGTATTGGGCTTGAATATGCAGGGTCATACACGGAGATATTGCCAAATGGCACATTGGTCGCTACAAGGTCAAATCGTCCGAGGTCGCTTGCGGGGATAGTCTCAAAGCCCTCTCCGACAACCTTCACAAAGCGTGTATATGGCAATGCTTTCATGGAACGGTCAAGAACGAGAGAAGTTAACATATCCTTTTCGTAGGCTACCACTTCATTCCCGTCAATACCGACCTGCAAGAACGAACCGCTACCAGCCGCAGGGTCAAGGACATGCTTGCTTTCAATGTGAGCATGGATGAGTGCATCATGGATTTTATTCGGGATGATTTTCGGCGTGTAATACGCAGTGAGCGTGCTTTCCTTCACACTTTGCATCCAAGCCTTGAACTCGCGTTCGTCCTTGCTCTCATCTTTCAAAAGCTGATGAAGCATGATTGTGTCAAAGAAGAAGTCGAGGTCACTCTTCGCCCATGCTGCCGTATCAAGAGGGTTAAGGACAAAGTTCAGGCCGCCAAAGCCTGTGTACTTTTTGAGTATGTCAATGTCATACTCGCTCGTTGATGTCAAAGCGTGACGCAACACCTCGATGTTGTCACGAAGTCTTTGTAATTTACTCATGTTTTGTTTATTTAGGGGGTTAAACTTTTTCAATGATGTGCTTGTGATTGTTTCAGATAGCCCCGGAATTGTGTCATGTCCGAGAAACTTATAGGAAGGCCACAAAGGTAAGCAAGGATTCCTCCATTTGCCCGATGGTCTGTTATCCACGAATTGTCGTCGAGCCTGTAACGCAGATAATGTTGACTATAGGAAGTCCAACTTTCTTGAAAGCTGCCGTCTGAATACAGCCGCTTTTCATACTCATAGCTCCCAGACGCTTGCTTCACCTCTTGCTCAACGAAAGCCTTCGCCTCGTTGTAATTCTCAAAGTAGGCAGTATAGATACCGCTACCTTCGTCGGTCTCGTGATGTACCGTAAAGATTGTAGTAAACATTGTTGTTCGTTTTTGAATTAAACACTCTTTATTTGCTCCCGCAGCGCCATCAAAGGCGTAGGTCATAGCCGCTGCGGGATAAGGTAGGTTAATGTGCGTCTTCTACTTCGTCTGGCATCACCTTCGTGCCGTCAATCATCATGTAATAGTCCAGCTTACACTTTTCACCATGCTCCTGAGTGTGGTGTGCCAGCATAATGTGGATGTTCTTGCCGTGCTTCTTGGAATATACTTCTTGCCCGCCATGATATTCCTTCACGCTGGGTACCACCACAATCTCCACGTCGTCGGCTACATGGCAGTCAGGCTCCAAATAGTAGTTATTAGTACACGTCAGCCACTCACCGTCAATCTGAGTGAAATACCTTCCCGTTTCCTCACACAAGTAATACTTGCGGCCACGGTAGGCCGACAAGCTCTCGTCAAACTTTACTTTAATCTGTCTCATAATCGTTGCATTTATGTCCACTACTCACTTCGCCCTCGTGTTCTTCGAGGTCGCAAAAATAACACTTGTAGCCACCGCAGTGGCAATGCTTGCAGTTGAAGCAATCTTGATTGGTTGTTGCCATAATTCATTTACCATTTATTGTTCATCACTCTGTATTGTGCTGTCCGTCGTTGGAGGATACACAGTCAAGACCGGATAAGTCTTTAGATAAGCCTTGAAGCTCCTTCTGAAATTTCGATTAAACCAAGACATCGTTCTTTTCTTTTGTTGTTTATGGATTCCCTGTCTCACGCAGAAACTCGTCCTTCTGCCCATCATCAAGTTCTTCATAGAGATAGACGAGGGCTTCTACTCTCTCTTTGTTGTTAAGCTGGCTCCAGCCGCCTCTCATCCTTTGGTAGCCTTGTTTGTTATATACACACATAGTCGATTTAATTAAGAATTAAACTTTGGGATAAAACAGCAGCGGCAACTCCGTTTGGAATTGCCGCTGCCGATTATGATAGCGATAAGATTTGCTAAAGCCTGAACATGAAGTTCACACCGCCATTTCCGTCTGGCTTGATAATCGTCAGACCATGGCTCATTACGTCCATTCCGATAATGAGTGAAGATTTCATATTAGGCACAGCCACTCCGTCACTGATATGCAACACATCACCAGATGGGAAGCGCAAGTAGAACTGGCATCGTCGCGCCTGGCCGACAGAAGCACCCATTGTTACTGGTATTTCTTCACCAAGCGGTATGCCAAGTGCAATAGCCGTACTCATCCGTATATTGGTGTTGGTGGCTCCTGTGTCCCACAAGCCGCGTGTCTGCACAATCTTGGCATGACCTGCGGTTGTCGGATACATAATCTCTACGTCGGAAGTGATACGAATCAAGCTATGCCCGTCTTTTATGACAGGCACAGCGTTAATTTCAATCTGCATAGTATCGTTGGATTAGATGTCGATAACCTTCAGCGAGTCAATGTCAATGTCTATCTCTTTGACTTCATTGTCCTCTCTCTCATCAAAAAAGCAAGTAGGGCAAATCTCACCAATGGTTGAAGCAAAATCCTGTTCGTTCTTTTCCATAATTCATGTTTTCTGCTGCAAAGTTAATACTATTTCTTATTCGCACCAAATTTTCGAACTATGAATTTTGAATAAGCCGAAGGAATTGTGCTTCGTCAATAATCTCAATGCCGAGCTGTTCGGCTTTCTCGCGCTTGGCTGGCCCCATGTTAGAACCTGCAAGAACATAGTCGGTATTCTTCGATACGCTACTGCCGTTCTTGCCGCCATACTGCTCAATCATGGCTCTGTACTCATCGCGACTATGTTCTTCAAACACACCGCTGATGACGATTGTCAAGCCAGCAAGGGGTTGGCTCTCTCCACCATTACTGGAGGCGGTTGGAACGGGTATCTCTTCGTCCATCTGCAAGCCGGCTGTCTGTAGGCGTTTCAATAGCTCAAGGTTCTCTTTATCAGAAAACCACCGGCCGAGACTTATTGTAGTGTCCACGCCTACCCCGTCAATCTGCAAAAGTTGGTCGGGACACGCCGTAGCAATAACGGCAAGCATATTGATACTGCCGTAGCGCTTCAGCAGCAGCTTGGCTGTGCTTGCTCCAACATAGCGGATGCCGAGGGCAAAAAGGACGCGGTGCGCAGGGACGCTCTTGCTTTCCGTTCTGGAGAGGATTATCCTTGTTGAGAAGAATGTCTCCAACTTTTCGGACTCGTAAATATCCGCAACGTCTTTAACAATGCCGTCGTTTATCCATTCTTCAATCATCTTCGGTCCGATGCCCTGTATGTTCATGGCTTCGCGGCTAACGAAGTGCTCCAACCTTGCTTGCAGTTGTGCAGGGCAGCTTTCTCCGATGCAATAATAATTGCTGCCGTCCTTCACCAATGGCGCACCACATTCAGGGCAATACTTCGGATAGGTCACTTCCTTGAAGTCCTTTGTGGCACAGGGGTCAACACCGACAACTATCTTCGGGATAATCTCGCCGCCCTTCTCAACCTCAATCCGCCCACCGATGGCGATGTGCATCTCATGCAGGAAGTCCGCATTGTTGCCTGTGGCTTTCCTTACAAGTGTGCCAGCCAGGGGGACAGGGTCGAAGTGAACGACTGGCGTCACCTGACCTGTCCTGCCAACTTGGAAGGTCACATCTCTTACGGTGGTTATCATACGTTCCGCATTGAACTTATAGGCAATCGCCCACTTTGGAGCCTTATAGGTTGCTCCGCATTGGCTTCTGATATGGCGGTCAGCAACCTTGAACACGATGCCGTCGATGGGATAGTCCATGAGGGGGCGACGAAGCACGAAGTCGTTGATGACATACTCAATACGCTCCTTATCGAAACAATCAACAATGGCATTGTTATAATAGCCGACATGGAAGCTCTGTGCCGTTGGCACCCCAAAACGCCAGAGATTGTTCATCAGGTCGCATTGGTCTTGCTCCCATTCTTTCGATGTGAAGCGAAGTGGCACTTCATAAAGATAGACATCAAGACCGCGTTCCCTTACCACACTGCTTCGGGTGCTCTTCAATGTGCCTGCTGCTGCATTACGGGGATTGGCAAACGGTTCTTCTCCGTTAGCCTCTCGCTCTGCATTGAGCTTGGCAAAGGTCTTGAACGGCATCAGCACCTCGCCCCTTATCTCGAAGCGCGACTGAGCCTTGATGTCAGGCTGGTCGATATAAAGCGGCACACGCTCTATCATCTTCACATTCTCCGTCACATCGTCGCCCTGCACACCGTCGCCACGAGTGACTGCCTGAGCCAACTTACCAAAGCGATAGATAAGCGAGATAGAAAGCCCATCGTACTTCGGCTCATAAGCAATCGCGACATCTTTGCCATAGACTGCCTTCACACTATCATACCATGTCAGCAACTCGTCAACGCTATAGGCATTGGAGAGACTGAGCATCGGTATGTTATGCCTGACGTGCTTGAACTCCTGCTGCAAGTCACTGCCAACTCTCTGCGTAGGACTATTTGGCATTGCCAATTCGGGGTTCTTCGCTTCAAGCTCTTGCAGTTCCCGCATCAAGCGGTCAAATTCCTGGTCGCTAACTTCGCTAACATGGTCCACATAGTAGCGATAGTTGTAATGGTTGAGTTGCTTCGTCAACTCTTCGATTCTTTGTTTTGCGTTCATTGTTCGTATCCGTTAATTGTTTCAAGTTCCCAGAAAATTTCCTCTGCCGTTTTGTCGTCCCAATAATCGGGAGAAAGGTCATTGTCCTGTCCGTATTCGTCCATAAGTTCACTTATGGCATCCGTCACTTCATCATCAAGCGGACACCGCTCATCACCGACACGACGCACAGCCGCTTCAATCGTTTCAGGATAGACCCTTTCTGTCAGATGCTCTGCAACAAAAGCCATAGCACCTTCAATGACTGTTTCTACATTCTTTTTCATATTGCTTGTATGCTTTAGTTGGTTTCTATGCTGCAACTGCGGGGAGCAGCTTTGGCAATCCCATTGACTTATAGATAGCGTCATATTGACGCAGGATATAGTTCGTGGCACGTTGAACATGGTCGATGACTTTCGGTATGAAGTCGTCTTGCTCACGGAGAGCTTTACGCCAACTGCTGACATATCCGATGTGCTGTTCATCGAGCAGCTTTCCAACACCAAGCATCGAACAGACACAAGCCGATGTGAGTTCTGCAATAAACTCTTCGACTGCGTAGTCCTCGTCACCGAAATGACCGTCTTGCGAGCGTTTCAGCTCACGAGCAGTTGAATGAGCCATTTCGTGAATAGCCGTTCCGTAAAATGCTTCGTCACTTGTGAAGTTCTTGCGCTGCGGAAGCGTGATGCTGTCCTTCGCTGGAGAGTAGAAGGCGCTATTGCCGCCAAAACCGATCGGACAACGCCACATGCCTGGCTGCATTATCATACGTTCAAGCACAGGGTCGATGACAGTCTGACGATATTCATGCCCCTCGACAGTTGTCATAGCCTCGTACTCTTCAGGGTACTGCGTCTTGAAGTTTGTCTGGTCGATGTTCCACACATAATAGATGCGGAGCATGAAGTAGCGGCGGCACTCCTCTTGTTCCTCTTCGGGCAGCTGCTCATAGTCATAGGAAGATATGCTGTTGCCGTCCTTGTCGCGGTAACGCGGCAGGAACTTGAATACAGGGAAGGACTTCTCACGCACCATCACTGGCAATCCATTCTTGTCAAACTCTGCATTGCCCTTCTCGTCCAGCCTTACATGAGCATTGAGCGACAGACCGCTATACTTCTTGTTCTCGTCTGTCATTTCGTTGAAGGTAACGAAATAAGGCGTTTCATAACCGCTGATGCTGCACAGCAGACGCAGCAGGAAGTGATTCACTCCCTGATAGGGTTGAGACTTGCGATATAAGTTGCAGGGTACACCGTTGTTCGATGATACCCACGGCTTCTGCCAGGCACATGCTTCGCCCTTGTCGATTGCTGCGATGAATAGTTCCGCATACTTCTCCTTCATGCGGTCGGTCATTTGTGATAACTTTTTCATTTTCTTAAAATTTATGGGTTAGTGTGAAAAGATTATTGGAAATTATTGGAAATGGTATTGGGGTGGCTCGCAGATTAGCAAGCCACCAGTTTGAGGATTTCCTGCACAGTCTTCTTATGTTTGGCACTGAGTTGTATGCCGCTATACGTCTTGCCCTTGTGGGTATAGGGTCGCTTCCTGCCCCACAACGTCATCAGCACAGCCTCGATGCGAGTGGTGTTTCCTGCCACCACGATAGACTTGCCGTAGTTGATGATGTGCGGAAGCCCTGCCTCTGGCTCTGCCGTGACCGCACTCATTGGAGCGGATTTGGTCGGCTCTGCAGTTTCGGTCGTTATAACGACATCGCTTCCCTCTGTGACAACGGGTTCTTCTGCGAGTTCTTCGATAGGTTCTTTTGCTTCTGCGGGTTCTTCTTTCGGAGCAATGCGCGGCATTACTCTTGGCTTGACAGATGTTGTAGCCTCTGCCGTTGGGTCTTCATTGACTGGCTCCTCCGCTTCTGCGGTTTCTTCTTTCGGAGCGATGCGCGGCAATACTCTTGGCTTGATAGGCGTCGGGGGTTCTGCCGTCGGTTCTTCATTGGCAGGCTCCGTCACTTCTGTTTCTTCAGTTACATCCGTGCTCTCCGTTGGAGCTTGCACAAGGTCTGCCATTCTGACCCTGATGCCCGACCTTACGACCTTCGACATAATTTGCTGAAGCTCGCTGATGGGGAACACACAGATAGGTACATCACCATGCTGTGCAGTCTGCAATCCAGCAACCTCGCTGACCTTCGTAGCATCATCGCTGATGACGACATATACGCTACCGTTGCGGAAGATAATAACCGCGTCTGGGTTCTTCGCTTTAGCCTCTTTCCACTGCTGCATAACAGGGTCGTCGCTTTCGGCTTCTTCGACAGGCTCTGCTTTCTCTGTGTCATTAACCTCCTCGAAGTCCGCGTACTCACTTTCTGCGGTAGTAGCAGGAGCAACCTCGTCTTTCACGACCTCGCAAGATGTTTCGAGCTTCCATGCTCCGTTAGCGAGCTGTTCCTCCAGTCGCTCTACACTGATAGGCATTGACATTGCAGGCACGCCTTCCTTGTGGAACTCGCCTGTCAGTTGGTCGCCATTGGCACTCTTGATAACGATAGTGGCGATGCCTTCGCCAACGATGATTGTCTTGCCTACATAGGCTTGGATGTTGTTTGCTTCCATGTTGTTTGTTGTTTGGGTTGTTTGTAAATCGGTTATTTGTGGTGTGATTAGTTCTGTGATGCCGCGCTTCACGAGTTTTTGCGTGAGCTTCGGGTCTTCCAGCTGGTCGCAGATAGCGACACGATGTTTCGCCCTTATGAGCTTTGGAAGGTAGGTGTCGAGGGCATGATAGGGGAAGCCTGCCATCTCGAAGCCTGCATTACTTTGTGTGAGCACGATGTTAAGCACTTTAGCACAAACCTTTGCGTCTTCCTCGTATGCCTCGTAGAAGTCACCGCAACGGAATAACATCAGCGCATCTGGGTGCTTTGCTTTCAGGTCATGATACTGTTTCATGATTGGGGTCTCTGTTTTTGTTGCCATGATAATAATTCGTTTAATCGTTAATGCTATGCTTCCAAATTTATCTCAGTATGAACATGTGGCACTTTATGAATCTCCTGCTCGAAGAGTTTGACGATGCACCGATAGAATAACTCCGACACAGCTCGACTTGCATAGTCGTTCTCTATCTGATACATCACTCCGCCAAAGAAGTTCATCATCATGTAGCGGAACTGCGGCCAAGGCATCGCATTCTTCATCAGTCCTGTGCTCTTGCTTTCATAAATGTCGCGTCCTATCTTGCAATAGTTTTCAAAGTCCTCGTCATAACTCTTCTCGTCGGGAAGGTCGTTACGTTCATACTGCTCGTTGACACTATACACATTCAGTGTATAAGCGTGTTCAAAATCCTTGCGGACATGTTCGAGAAACCACTTGTGGACATCACGCTTCGATTCCTCAATGCCATACATCAGACCAGCAGCTCTGATAAACATCACTTTGCTTACTACAAAACTTGACATAATCGTTTGTGTTTATAGGTTAAACTTCATGCTACAGCTTCCCAAATATCGCCGTTCTTGCGGACGGCTATAACTTTCACTTCTCCTGGGTCTGTCCAGCCTCGCTTAATGCGCTCCACCACCTTTTCAGCCGTAGAGCGTGAGGTGTACCGCTTGGCGTGTTGCAGATATGGGTAAGACCATAGGCGACGGGATGACATCTTGCGGACATAGCTGCCTCGGAATGTTACAACAAAGCCGGTCAGGTGCTCCTTCTTTTCGCGGTGTACCTTTGTCTGTGCTTGGCGCAAATTCCAAAGGCGTTCTGCTTCCCAATTACTGTAGCCTATCCATACCCTATGACCTGCGTCCTGACCCTCCTTGATAGCTTCCATCAGTTCCGCTTCGTTGCGTGGATAGCGTTGCTCATAGTGTGGGAATTCCGTACACCAATGAACATTCAGCGTTACCTCGTCGATGTTTACAGCTCGCTCCATACCCTTGCGAAAGAAGTTGCGCAACATCTGTGCCGATGTCTTGCCAGTCCATTTCCCGCCGATAGCCAAACCCTCGAAGTAGCCGAACTGCTTTTCCACCTCCTGCTCTGTCCAACGCTCGGTGCAGTCTTTGTTGTACTTGTCTTTCAGCTTGCCAACATACTGCTCCTTTACACTGTCAATCATCTGCTCAACGCCGTGCATCAACTCAGCACTATTTAGCGTATAGTTCTCTCGTGTCAGCCAGCCGCAGTTGTGCCATTCCCTTGCACGACGTTGGCTGCCTGCTTCCCATACATTATTGTCCCCACTCTCAATCATAGGGATAAACTTGTTGTCGCTCGTCTTTACGAACATACTGCGATAGAAAATTGTGTAACTCATAACAATGTCAATAATTACGTTTTAGTCAATCTCGAAATAGAAAATCACATTAAGACAGTTCTTCAGCTCGTAAAACTCGACACGGAGTCCTTCGTTTTCGGGACACTCCCAAGCCTTGAACTCTTTACGATAGGCTGCGAAGATAGCGTCACGGACAAGCTCGAAATCGTCCGTATTCTCCACCGCAAGCATGGTGATGTGTACGCAGTTGTCGCCAAACTTCCATTTTGCGTCAACGATGGCATCTGACTTCAGGTAGCCACGCTCATCTTTCAGTAGCTGATGTCCGATAAGGTGGCGTGTTGAGCTTCCGTCTCGGTGGTCGTAGGCTTGATAAAAGCCGCCAAACATTTCATCCTCGAAGGGGTCTTCGAGAAGATTCTTGTTGTCAATAGGTGCTGGGATGCGTTTCATTTTCGTTAGGGTTTAAGCTGCAATAGCAGCGGTTTTCGTTTCTGATTTCTTTGTTCCTTTAGTTGCCACTTCGCGGACTTTCAGCAGAGCCTCGATGTCTTTGCGGTGGTCGGTAATGAGTTTGCGTATCTCCTTATCACGCTCTGGCACCGCGTTACAAGCCGCACGACATTGTACGATATTGTGCCGCTGCGTATTGTATTCGATAGTCGCCAGCCGCTTGCCTTCTCCGTCCTTTGCAGACAGAATAAGCGTATTGGGGTGTTGGTTGATGTCCCAATATCTCATTGCATACACGCAATGGTGCATAGCATCGCCTTCCTTCTTGAACTCGTCGATGCTTTGCAGGGGCTTTATGCTAAGGTTCGTGCCATTGATAGACAAACCGAGAATAGCACCCATCTTTGCAGCCCAGTTCTCTACCATTTCCTTGTAGAGCCTGTCACGCTCCATGCGTCTCTGCTCTTCTGCAAGCCTATAAGCCGCCAACCGAGCAGCCTCCCTACGTTCATCTTCACGATGCTTACGCTCATATAGCTCCTGATGCGCTGCCCTCAAATCTTCGGGGCATACATAGTGGGCATTGTGCATGTCGAGCTTGAAGTGCTTCAGCAGCTCCAAGTGGTCGAGCCACAAAGAGGGGTCGTAGATGTGGTAGTGATTGCGGGTACAGATGTTCAGAGCTGGAACGACATCTTTCGGCGGATACTTATAATGGTTCACAAGGTAGTCGAAAAACTCATACTGTCCTGTCTTTTGCAAGGTTTCGCCATAGGGTTTAGCGATAACACGCAATACGCTTGTGCTGTTTTTATAGTCAGACATCAAAGCAGGGATATTCTTGTACTGCCATTGCTGTGTGAGCGACTTGATACGATAGCTATATACATCGAGATTATAGCGCATGGTAGCCTTGTCACTCATGTACTTGCCTTCTCGCCTTATCGTCATAGGCGAATAGTAAGACCAGGCATCAAAGTACCACGACATACCCTGACAGCCACGAGCAAACACCTTGCGTTCTCCGTTTGGCGCATACATAATGCGCTCCACTTCCATCACAGACCAACTCACTTTCTTGCCGAAATGGGTTTCCCTCTCCACAAGATAGAAGCGGCACACTTGCACCGCTCCCTTTGCTTCAAGTTCCATGTGATAAGCACGATTGGCTTCTCTGCATCTCTCGTACTTCTCGGGCTTTGCCGCCCACTTTACACCGCATTGCGGACACTTCTTCTGCCCGATATACTCCATTTCGCAACCGCACTCGCTACAATAGTGAACAGGCTTGCCGTGCCACTTCCTACTGATAGCACCTGATTGGAAAGTGCGATGATATATTGCCTCTGCTTGCTTCTGTGTCAAAGGTTTAATGCGCTTATGGATAGCCGTAGCCACAAGCTCAAAGTTTTCTTTCCGTGCCATATCACATTTCTTTTAGCTCGTCCTTCAATGTTTCAGGTTCCTCGTCATAGTAATGCACCGCCAATCCGAAGATTTCGTCAGGCTGCACATACATTCCTACAGCATTACTGCCATTGCGCTTCTTCTCTGCACGTTTCCGCATGACGTCGAAGATATAGTCGCAGCAACCTTCGAGACTCTTGTCTCTTGCGTTTAGCTTCTCCTTCATGTCGGGGCGGTTGTTCAGATAGGTTTCGATAGCCTGCTTGAACTCGGCAGGGATGACATAGTTTGCCCCGCCTTTCGTCTTGGGCGTGTCCGTCTTGGGCGTGGTTTTTGGTGCAGTTGAGCCGCTCTTTGCGGCAGGCTTCACAATAGGCTTCACAATAGGCTTTGCCGTAGGCTCTGTGCTGACATTTGGCTGCACTATAGGCGCAACCTTCGGCATTACCTTTGGCTGCACTTTTGGTTTGATACTTGCGCTCTGTGCGCTTGACTGGTTCTCATTGCCCTGCAACTGCGCAGCAGCTGCATTGATAGCGTCTAATAACGATGCCATGATGTTTTGAATTTTGATGGTTGATGTTTAAGCTGCCTGAAGGCGCAGGCTGCCCGTTGTGTATTCGTAAAGGTCGGTTTCTCCGATAGTGTCTCCGTCAAGCATCATACCGATTGCTTGTGGAAAGGATAGTTTCTTTCTTGCCATAGTTCACGCTGCATTTTTGAATTTTCTAAGTAGTGCCATAAAACTCTCTTGGGTTATGTTGTTGTCATATACACCCGATACGCGGCAGTCGATATACGAAGGTCCGTCGTTGAACCACTCCCGTCCGTTGTCGTGGCGCAAGACTGGCTTGCCGTCCATCATGTAAGTACGAAAAGTTCCGTTAACATAACGCTCCACCTTGCACTGCAAGCGGGGCGTGACAGTCTCAATAGTTACCATAGTCGTAAATTTCAATGGTTGATACTCGATGCTCCTGGGCTTACGCAGCAGCCTTGATGATAGCCTTGAGGAAGTTCTCCAGCGTGCCCTTGTTGTCCTTAGAGAGATGCGCAGCCTTAGCAACTTCTGCAAAAGCCTTCATAAGCGACTCCTCCGTATAGACGCGAGCCTTCTTTGTGGCGTTGATAGTCAGCTCCTTCTTTGGTGCTGGCTTCTCGCTCTTAGCCTTTGGCGCAGGTGCGGGCTTAACGCATAGTGCGGCAGCGTCCTTGCACACTTCTTTCCACTGCTTCTCGGTTGCATCACCACTTGTAAACAGCTCCGCAACACGCTTAGCGATGTCGTCATAGCCTACTGGGAAAGTCACGCAGATTTGCTCCTTTCCGTCAAGCTCGATGCGTGATTCGATAGCATTGACAGGGCTTGCCTTGCCTTCCGTTCCGCAGATATGTTCGATGCGTGGGTCGCCATAGTAGTCCCATCTGGGTTGATAGCCGTCAGGCATGAAGCCAACGATAGCAGGGATAATCTGACCCTTTTCATTGGTGCAAGCCATATAGCTGAGGGGATATGTTTCCTCGAAGGACTTTGTGGCAGGTGCAGCCGTCTTTGTGGCGGGTGCTGACTTTGCCTTCTGTGTCGGCTTCTGTGTACCCTTCTTTGCGGGCTTAGAAGGCTTTGCACTCTTAGGCTTTACCTCCGTTTTCTTCTCTGCTCTCTGTGCCTCGCTTTCAGCCTTGCGCTGCTGATAGGCTTCTGATGCCTTTGCGCATAATGCGTCGTAGGCTTCCTGAGTGAGCGTATCCAGGTCATTGACAGTCTTGGCAGCGAGCTTTGCCACCTCGTGCCAGCACTCCGCAGCACCCCACATAACGCAGGGGGTCATAGTGCCGTCAAAGTTGAGCTGGGTATAGCGTCCATGCACGGCACTCTGTTCTCCGTCCTTGCCGATTTGGGCAATGTAGGCGATGCGCGGGTCATCCTTGCTCGTGAAGCCTACGAGCACAGGAATAGTCTTGCCGCTCTTTGCGCTTGTATAGGTTACATACTGGAGGCTGTTTGCACTCTGATTGTTCACACTCTGATTGTTGTTATTCTTTGTTGCCATAATAATTGCCCGATGCCGATAGCGCAGCATTAAAAATTTGGTTGTTTGTTTGATGTTTTGTTATGATGATATTTCGTTATGTCGATAGAGATTTTATGCGATAACATTCCTTGCGATGCGCTTTTTGCCCATAGTGCTGACTTCCTTCACGCTCAATAGTGCCTGGATGTCTGCAGGCAGAGGCTTTGCGCCCATGCTGATAAAAGGGGTTGAAAACTCGCCTTCCATGTCGCGCAATGCGCACATAGCAGCTTCATTGTTCACGTTCTTGCCCAATACGAGGGCAGCAGTTGCCATAGCAACGATAGACTTTGTAGTTTTCATTTTGATAAAATTTAGGGGTTGTTTTGATTTATGAATTTTGGTTTTTGAGTTGTCTTTAGGCTGCTCGCTTTGCACGTTTAGCCGCTTTGCGAGCGTTGGTAGATGTTTCGGAACTCGCACCTTCCGCATACAGGAAGGCACACGCTGCGATGCTGAAGCATACGATAGCCAATAAGCCGTTAGTGAAAGTGTCGCCTGATGCGAACATGATACCCATGCAAGCTGCAATAGTGCCTGCGATTTTAGATTGAGTTTTCATACTGATAAAAGCGGTTGCCTATACCCCGCAAGGTTTTAGTTGAGAAATAGGTTTTGATAATTCGTCAGAGTGAGGGGACTCGAACCCCCATGCGTACCTGAGTACGCCCATAGCTGTCCGTGATGCTATGCACTCCTTCTCCGTCAATACATATACGCCATGCTGCTTGTAGTGCTCCAGACCGGATGCCCTTTGCACGTCAGCACAACATATACCTATTGCCTGATAAGTGGTCGTTTTCTCTTGAAGCCTGGGCTGCTGCGACTCTTCACTTAGGTTGTTCACCTTTGCGTTCTTTCTACCTATTCATGCGTATAGGTGGTCTGCTCTTGCCTTCCCCAGCGGTTGCCTCCTCATTCGATTACAGCTCTTAATTTGGTCTCTACTCCACAGAAGGATAACCTTCGATAGAGGTCGTTATGCACTTACTTCACTGCCGCGCTCATCTGTTCTCATCCCGCTCCCTATAAGGCATCCCCACCTACAAACGTGGTTCATTATAGAGCAGCAGCTTTCCCGTCTGTTTACGTCCTCTATGCTGGCTGCATAGTGGCAGTTTTTCCGACCTTCACTTTGGGGTACACGTACCCTCTTGCTACCTTTCCGCCTGACTTCCACTCGTGTACCTATGTCGATACTCGCTTACTTGCCTACTTGCTCTTCACCGTCAGCTTTCTGCTCCAAACGATTGCCCTTGAATCTTACTGGAGTGTAGGGGACACCCCTCGGAATTTAACGACTCCCGCAGCCGGATTTATTTGCTTGTCAAGTGCTCTGAAAACTGAGCTTTTAAGACGTTGGCTAAGTCTTGAAAACCGGACTTTTGCCGCAAATAGAGTTTGTAGGTGGGAGGGGTGCGAACCCCTCAAAAGTACGCTCAACCCACCTTGCCAGTATCAGCCTTTAGGCTGCCTTCAGAGCCTCGGTTAGTGCTTCGTCGAGCTGCTTTTTTGTCATTTTGCCCTTGGCAAAGTTCGCCTGAAGCTCTTGAATTGCCTTGAAAAGAGCACCTTCTACGACCGTCTTAGACTTGCCGCTCTTCTTAGAAGTCTTAGACTTCTTAGAAGCCTTCTTCTTGGCGTCCTTCCTTGCCTGCTGCCAACTGAATAAGTTGCCGCTTTGCTTTGCCCTTGCTTCAGCGAAGCGAAGCATCATAGATGCTGAGCTTATGATATTCTCGAAGCTCCAGACCGCAGCAGCCTTAAAGCTATATAGCTTTCCGTCAACGACCTCAGTCCATACGAAGCCGTCTCTCTGATAGAGAGGGGTCATGTCGCTCTCTCCCTCTTCGAGCTTGACCTCCTTACAGGAGGTTAAGAGCATACCTTGCCTGGCGAAGATAGAACCCCACCAAAATCCCCCTTGTGCAAACGCCTCTTCGAGGCGGTTGTACAATTCAGTGATACCGATAACGCTCACTTCTTGAGCCTTTTTGAGGTCGGATAGGTCGGTCTCCTTACCTTGAGAAAACTTATTAAGTTTTCTCATAAGGTAAGTGGGGTTCGTGTTGATGGCTTTGGCTTCAGCCTTTGCAGCCTTTTTCACTTCGTTGTTTGTCATCACTTTGTAGGTTTTGTTTGTTTTCATATTATCGGCTTAACCGTGTTGCCGTAGGGCTTAAAATTGATATTTGAAATTTATTGCTCGACTTCCGCTGAAATCTGCTGCAAAGGTAGGTCAAAAACATGCGCGCACAGGAGGACCCTACGGGTCCTCGCGCGGAAATTCCGTGTGTTTTATACACATATTTTTGTGTACAAAAATATGTTACTAAAACACACGGAATTTCTTACATGCACAATTTTCAAATTCCGTTTTTTGCCGCTTTTATGACCTGTCAAAATTGCACAAAAAAAGCCAGACGGCAGCAGCACCCAGCCAAAAGTCTCAACAGTGTCTCTATGGAGACTCTGTTGTCAGGATGAGATGCCGCTTGCCGTTGCCGTCAGAACGTCAGCAAGGGAGAGTCTTTACGACACTCCCTTGCTGTCCTTGCCATTGCAATGTCGAGATGCCAGTCGCATATATGCACCCCTCACTCTATATGAGTGAGGGGTGCACCCGTCCAGCGAGGCGGGCGATAAAGCGTAAGTTCAAAAAAAAAATTGAATTTTTGTCTATTAAAATACAAACATATAATAACTTATATTTAATAAAAGACGAACAAAATTCCGCAAAGGTATTACAAATGCCTATGCGGAACTGATTATTATTTGATTCTACTATATATTATATAAATGTACACACGCGCACGCGCGAACATTTATCTTTTATAAGCACTCGTTTATTCGAGAACGGATGCTTACCATGATATACCCAACCTTGCTAACGCTTTCTTTGTTTGTAACATCGTTTCATATCCAACATTTTCCAACCCCAAAACCTCTCCTGCTGAAAGATTCAAGAATCCTTCCAATGTATGTATTCTATGTTTCATAAGTGCATGCTTTAAGCGGCGGGCAAAAGGTTGTTTCTTTTTGCCAAACGCTTCATACAAATTTTCTAAAGTATAATTTATACTTATATCCGGCATTGTATCAAAAGGAGAGTTTGACTTTTCAGGTGCTTTACAAAGACCGTCTTGAGAAAGTGCTTCCCTTATTCCTTTTAATTCTCTTTCGACGCCTTCTATCTTTTCTATAATTTCTATTTTATTCATGGGTTAAGTGATATTGTGATATGCTTTAATGTTTCGATTATTTTGTTAATATATGAATGCCATACAATGCGGTTTTTCTTCACTATATATGGCTGCATTCCATCTTCATTATGGCCTATCTTTGTTATTCTTATCCATTCCTGAAACCTCAGCATAAATAGGTTTACAAATACGGATGGTTCAACTTCTTCAGGTGTTGGCAGCCTTTGAGATAATTCGTCAATAACAATACAACGCAGGTATTCGCACTTCTCTTGCATCATTTGATTACGCCAATGGGTACCAATTTGTTTACACATGCTGTTTAGTTGCGCTTGTTTTATATCTAATAATTTGCATATTTGTGAAGGACGAATAAAATTAGATAGAATTTGGAGAAATTCTGTTGGTGTGACAGTTCTTACTTCGCTTATACCAGCGAGGCGCGAGACGTTGTACTTGCTGGCGCCAAGTGTGCAAGCTGACTGAGATTTCTTATATGGCTTCTCAGTCACTTTTACCGCTTCGCGGCAGAACCGATTGGTCTGCTCCACGGTCTTAACTTCCCTCTCAACGTGAGGTAGGGTCTGTTGGATGCGCCGACCAAGCGCTTTTATGTTTATTGCTGCGTTTATGTCGCGTTCATGATGCGTTCCACATTTTGGACATTTCCAATCGCGAATTTTCAAAGACAGAGATTTTCTAATATATCCGCAGACATGACATGTCTTTGATGTTGGCTCAAAGCGTCCTACTTGTAAAAACTGAGTCCCTGTGCGCTTACATCTGGATTCGAGACGAAAAAGGAAATGCTTAAATCCATAATGATTGATGATATCGTTAATTCTTCGTCGGTATGGTGCCCTAATCTGCTTTATGTGCTCAATAGCAAGTTTCTCAACGGCTATAGCCCTAAACTTGTTAGTGAGATTTGCAGCAGTCTTGTAATGGAAATCTTTCTGTTGGTTTGCCTTATGACTGAGGAATCGTGTTAATCGTTGTTTTGCTTTTTCGTATCTACGACTACCCATTTTTCGTCTGGACACACGACGTTGCAAATGCTGTTCGCGATGATATGCTTTCTTATCCCAAATAAATTCCGGATAATCTATTGTTTCTCCATTGCTAAGCATAGCAAAATGTTTGATACCAAGATCGATGCCGACGATTTCTGGCATTTGCTCGTTTGGCTGCTGTTCTTGAAGCTCTGTAAGAAAGACTATATGAAATTTTCCGTTATGCTCTTTGATGGTTGCAGTTGTGGGATTACCATGCACAATTCGGTAAAAATTACATGGGACTCGTCCTATACATGGTAGATAAGCATGACGGCGGTCAGAACGGTAAAGAATATCACGGGCAAGGATAGTATATGACACCATATCGTCAAGCTCCTTTCTGCGAGGTTTCTCACATCGCTTTTCAAAATAATTGTCGTATGCGTGACCGAGGTGGCAGAGTGCTTCGTGTTCTTCACGAGAAACAGGTCTGTGGTGTTTATAATTAAAATGGTGTTGGTATATTTCCTTTATGTCGAAATAAGACAAATGACGATGTTCTGACTCCCAGACACGTTCCGTCTCTGCGAGGCCCCAATTGTAGGCTTCGCCTGCCAGAACAAACCGCTGGCGTATCTTTGCGGCTTGCTCTGGCGTTGGGTGGAGACGGAAGGTCTGGATATACTTCATGCTTTATTTGTATATTATTTTAATATACGGCGTTCTTTCTCAAATTTTCTTCGTTGCAGCAGAGGGCAATATCATTGTCGTGCGCATAGTCAATACTGTCGTCCTCGTCAAGTTCCAGTTGGTTAAGTTCAGAATGAGCAATGTCGCTAAGTGTGGACTTTACAAGCGTGTCGCCATGCTTCACATAGATAACAGGGGCATGACGGTAGTCAGGCGAAAGCATCTGACCCAAAGCCCATGTTTCTGCGGCTGTCGTATAGTCGCGCTTCAGCTTTGTAAAAATCACCTCCGGCATCATCTGCGCCAATTCTCGCCGCACCGTCTCAATGTGTTTGAAGTCGAAGTAAACGAGCTGCACCTGTACTTGGCCGCCATCATGCTCCACATCCAACCCGAAGAGAAACTTGCCGAAATAATCCTTCAGCATCTTCTCGTAGTCGCGTCCGTGCGACTGAGTGGTCTTAATTCTTTTCATAACTCAATCTTTTTAGCAAAATAGGGGCAGTACTGCGCGTTGCTATGGCTGATTGAGCTTTGCCACCGGAGCCTTTCGGCTTACCGACGCGACTACTGCCCCTAAATGGGTTTAATTCTCTTATATTGGCAGATACAAAAATAGCCGCTTCGCGGCGGCATCGTTTCGTACCGCTCAATCATTTTAGCAATGCAAAGGTAAGACTTTTTATTGAATATCAAGCATTAAACAATGATATTTCTTGTCCTAATAATGAAAAAAGTTTGATATACATTATTATATTTTATAAGAGCAGCAAACATGTTGTTCAGCATATAGCACAGCATACTTATGATGTTTTCCTTCAAAATGTTTGCATGGTTTCTGAAAATACCGTAACTTTGCAACGCATTTGGGGTCTTGTGTCACTCATAAAGTACACACCTCCTTTCAAAAGAACAGCCACACGCCCTGCCCTCTTCAAGGAACAGAGCAAAGTCCTGGAAGCCTGTCCTCTGGGGCTTTTTCATCCCCGCTTAACACGAGTGTTAATTGTTGTCAATCATGGTTAGTTTTGACTGATTCGTAGAATGTGCGGATGCCGCTACGGGTGGACGTAAGGCGGATTGGAGCGATACGCAACATGCGGTCATTGCAGAGCACAACGCTTGTCACATCGCTCTTGCGGCTTGGTGCGTTCTGCGTTCTGACAGGTTCTGTGGCGACATCTGAGAGGTGTCCGAGAATGTCCTTCACAGACAGCCCTTCGCCTGAGCCGATGTTGATGGCTTCATTGATTGCACAGCTACGGAGTATCTTCGTGACAGCAAGGGCGAGGTCGTCGATGTAGATATAGTCACGCACCGCGCTTCCGTCGCCCCATATCGTGATAGGCTGGCGGTTGAGCAGCTTGCCTATGGCGACTGCGACGATTCCCTGCTTTGCGTGCATGTTCTGCCCAATTCCGTATGGGTTTGACGGGCGAAATATAAGATACTGGAGTCCGTTTATGCGATGCTCGAACCGGATGTTAGCTTCGATAATCTGCTTTGACAATCCATAATAGGAGATGGGCTTCAGCCTGTCTGTTTCGCGGAACGGTTTGCCATCCTCGCTCTCGCCATAGACAGCACAGCTGGAGAAAAAGACGAGCCGCACATGGTGACTGCTGCAAAGTTCCAAGAGACGGATAGTTGGACGAACAACGGTGCGAAGCTCCGTAAGGTAATCTTCATAACTGCTGCCTGGTGTCATGGCAGAGACAAGATGCACGATGCTTGTTATGCGGCGGTCTATGATGGTCTGCTCTATGAGGTCTGTGTCGTCGAGCGTTCCGTGAACAAGGTTGACATCGCATTCTTTGAGACGTGAAATGTCTGCGTGTGGCAATTCAAGAACGGTAATGTTCGGATGATTCTCCTGCTGAAGCATTTGACGGATGATGCTGGAGCCGATAAAGCCTGCGCCACCGATAAAGAGATAGTTTTCTGCCATATTATGTTAAAAGTTGTAAATCGTGGTTAGTTTTTCTTGCTTCACAACCTGAGCATAAAATCATCGGCTTGAAGGATGCAGCAGTCACGAAGTCGGCGTGTCTGGCCGCTCTGAGTGAACTGTACGAGTCGGCTGCCCTGTTCTGGATAGACGGCAATGGTAACGCATTCCTCACCACGAATGACATCACCATTAGAGGCGGCCACATACCATACCTTGAACGGAATGCGTTCAAGAACCTGCTCCCGTTTGCCATCAGGCATCTTGCAGCTTACAAGCTTTGTTCGCTCCGCTATGCGGCGGAGTTCTGACAGGGCAAGGACTTTAAGACGCGGTTTCATCATAGCTTTGCAAGTGTTAAAAGAGCTTCTTCAGGAGTGCCAGCCACCATGTTCTTTTCTTGAATACCCACCATGCGGCAGCTATGAGAGCTGCGATGAGTACGATGTTTGCAAGGCGTAGCCGCGTTTGTTGCCACCAAGAAAGCTGTTTCTCTATGTATTCAGGAACAGGGTACGGTTCGGGAACGGTGTCATGTGTAGCGATGTAGGTTGTATCGTGGATCTGTTTCTCAATGTACTTGGTGTGCCACCTTTCCACTTCCAGCCAGATGGTATCGCCACGTTGCTTCTCCTTGACGTGTGTACTGTCACTTACGAAGATGCTATCGTGCTGGTGCTTTGTGATGAGCACGGTATCCGTGCGGTGCTCGATAACCGGCACATACTGCACACTCTTACATCCCGAAAGGAATGCCAGGATGAGCAGGAGAATCAAGACAGCTATAAGAATATGGATGGTGCCCTTCTCAGGGTCATGCTGACCGCCATCAGGAACGTCCGTCTGGAAGCCGCTATCGTCGTACTGAAAGCGTTGATACATAATACTATGATGGTTGATAACGCCAATATAGATGCTATTTGGCGTAAAGTCAAGGGCGAAACCACTACAAAAGAAAAACCGCCAGCCCCAAAAAGCTACAACATGGAGCCAGCGGAAAAATTATAAACTTTCTTTTTGCTATGAAAAAGCCAATACGCCTCGCGGCGATTGTGGCGGAAGAAGGATTCGAACCTCCGACTTTCAGGTTATGAGCCTGACGAGCTGGCCTCTGCTCTATTCCGCTACATGAAGAACTTTACAGCTGCAAAGGTACGACAAAATATCAATACTGCAATACTGCGCGGCTTTCAGTTGACACCTATATTTTTTCAATTGACACTGAATGCTTGTAATAGATTGACACCCATCACGTTGCAGGCGAAAAAAATTTTTGCGTTTAAGTTGGCACTCAACGAAAACACATATATAACATATTGAGGTACAATAATTTACGAAGTAATTGCGGCGCAAATTAGAACTTTCTTTTATTTTTGAGGTAAATTTGTATTGTAAATTTTTATATAGATTTTTCTATATATAATATAACTATCTATAAATCAACTTCTTTTCTTCTTTTTATTTACTATTTATATTTTAATTGGGGTACGGGGAATTGTCTCGTATGATGCGATTAAATACGTATATAAAATAAGACGAAGAAAGTTGGGTGTTTTTGACCTATTTTACTGAATATGTGCGCAAATGGCTTATAACTTATTGAAAATAAACTTTTTATTTTTTGAATGACTTTCTAACTGAGAATGCGCAAAATATGTCTATTTTACATTGTAACACATTATAATGCTGCACTTTAAGTAAAATTCAGTTGTCAATTCAAAAAATATGTGCCAACTTAAACGAGGAGTATTTTTTAATCATTGTAGAAAACGCTACCTTTGTGGCGCAAATACCAATTATCATATATCAATCTTGACCATTATGCCCAATAACCCCATCATACCTGACAGTTTGCAACGCGCTCAAAAATACATTATTCCTGTCGCATGGCTGCACATAACCGGCTACATGCACGATTGGCTGTTCAATGAGTTCGGCGGTTCTGTGAGACTGCACGGAAAGCCGGTTGTTTCCATCTCACACCTGCCAGGCGCACGAGATGTTCTTCGAATGGAGACACATGATGATATGACGGAACCTGCCACAAACAGGCTGTCACTGTCCTCGATGCGCATGGACTGCATCATGGCAGGTTCCGTCATCAGCAAGGCAACCGTCGAGCAAATGTATGGTGTCACCAGTGAGCAAGTGAAGATGTTCATCCCAGTCGAGTGTCCTAAGATGGCTTTAACGAAGTACGGCGTACTACGCCCGTGGAGCAGGACCATAGCGTTTGGAAAGAGACAGGCTACGGCTCTGTATCGGCTGTTGTTCAACGCTTTTTGGAAACGGGTAGAAGACTACGATGAAATGCTGCGTGAATCAGGCATAGTGCCAGAAACAGCCATCAGCATGATAGAGGGGTTCTGCGAGGCAACAGGAACAAGCGAAGTATGGGCAGAGGACCTAAGAAGGGAGTGGCAACGTAGGGTGGCAAGAAAGAAAGCGAAAAGTTAAAGATTGTAATCTGGAGTTAGTTAAATCACGAAACCCATCTGTAGCCCTTAAAATGTCTTGCAACAGCCTGATCGAAGTCGGCTGGGTTCCAATAGTATGGCACAGCAAATTCCCTATTGAATGAATGTTTATCATTACGAAGGCGAAGCGCACCTGCCATGTCGTTGACGCCATCGAGACGAAGCGGGTCGAGCAGCGAAGCAAAACCCTTCTCATCTTCTGTATTACGACTCCATGCTTTGCGAAGGTCAGCCTTTAGCTCCTGGAATGCTTGCCGCTCCTTTGGTGTGATGCCGCCGTTTATGCGCCATGCGCCGTCTTTCTCTGGTTCTGAACTTGAAGATGGTGACATTGTTACTTCAACGGCTGGAGTGAAGCCTCGCTGTTTTGGAAGCTCCGTCGAGAAGAATGTATTGAGACTTTTACATGCCCAATGCTGAACATCATTACGCGGCCTTTTTGCATTCTCGGCAATAAGGAACTGGAGTTTAACAAGCAAATGGTCGTGGTCGCCTTTCTGTAAGCGACGTATAAATTCATTTATTTGCTCTGCTGTCAGCGACAGCTCTTCCTTCATAAGTTTGCGGGCTTCTATCTCCTTATTGGCCGCCTCCTTATCTTCGTACAGTTCACGCCCCAAGTCGAGGATGTAAAGTGTAAATTCCACCTGCACGGGAACCTTACCCTTCGCCCTTCCATCTGCAAATATGGCCTTGTAGTCGAAAGTGAAGTCCGCTATTCCACGCTCCGAGAGGTCATCAAGTTCTTTTTTTGCTTGGGCAAGATAACGCTTGGCGAACTCTGAATAGTAGGCATACTTCTCTTCTGCCTTAGTGCGGGCTGCTGATAAATACTTTTCCTTTTCAGACGGTTTAAGGCTGGCCCATACATGGCCGTCTTTCTCTGCGAGAGAGGATGCTGCAGGTTCAATATGCTCGCCATTGATAACCTTGCCGTCTTCCGATGTATAAAGGCCGCATACGCTGCGCACCTCTATATAGTCTGCAGCGAAGACGATTTGCCCGACCTCGCGGGTTGTCCCATTAGGAAGCTCCTGTTCCACCATTTCCATTTGTTCGCGCCTGATGCCACGCCATTTCGAGAGCCATTTATAGATACGATTAGCGGTGGCTGTCTTTGTATGCCTGGTGGCAGGGAAATAGAACTGCGTATATCCGGAGTCCGTAAGGAAGAAATTATGACGAAGGATTTCATTGCGGATACGTATCTTTATCTCGTTACGTTTTAACTTGTTTCCTTTTGTCATTTTCTTCTCGCCTGTCTTAGGGTCGGTAATCTCACGTTTCTCAAATTCCTCTACAACGTCAATAAGATTTGTTGTGAGAACCCCATCGTCGGTATGTACTTCCGCAACAGTCTTCACGAGGTCCTTGATAACCTGACGCACCTCCGCATAGTGTTTCGGCGTAATGCCTGGCAAGTCACGGAAACGTATAGTCGCCACAAAGTCACCCTCATGCTCGATGGATGTCGCCTTATCCGGCGTGACAAGATAGGCATCTGGATTATTGAAGTCGAAGAGCAACTGTGTCGCTTCCTTCCCCCTGTTCTCACGTCGTTTTGCGGCTGTATAGAACGGCTGAAGTGTCCATACCAACTCATCCATCGCCCGCTCTGAATAGAGCGTTGGAGTCATGCGTAAATCAGTGATTTGATTCGGTTGAGTAGAAAGACCTTTTGCATCCTTTCTTGAAGGCTTACCGATGATGACATCTGCAGTCATACGCTTCGATTTTCTTACCATAATTGGATTGTTTTTGTTGTAGCTGGGTGCAAATTACGGCATATTTTTTCATACTTGCAAATTTTTTACCATTTATTTTTAGCTTGAATATCATAAAATTATAAATAAGAACAAGAAGATTTGTCGAAAACTCATGTACAACTAAGTGAAATGTGATAACTTGTGTCCACTTTTTCGACAAAACCTCCTGTTTGTGATAAAATTTATTTTCGACAAATTGGAGCGTTTAATATACTTTGAACACCTTTGGAAGTCGCCTTTTCGGATATTTTCGACAAATCGGGGAGTTCTTAAAGAAGAAAAACTTTATTTATACCTACATCCAATCAAATATCCCCAAAATTGTCGAAAAAACACCCGAATTTGTCGAAATGTTCCCGCATCTGTCGAAAAGATAGTTTTATCACACCCGTACTTGTCGAAAGTAACACCCCGATTTGTCGAAAACTCACCCACATCTGTCGAAGATTTACCCGTATTTGTCGAAAGCATACAACATTATTTTCTGTTTATCAGCACATTATGTGCGTCTATATTCTTATTTTATATTCTATTTATATTATCCTTAATTATATATCCATAATGTAAGAATCGAAAAGACTTTTTATTTTTCAATCCTCAAAAGGTTAAATCTTATTAAATATTTATAAAGTAGTTGTGAAGTAAATACGCACACGCGCGTACACGCAGCCGCGAAGATTTTCGACAAATTGGAGCGTTCTATGCCTCTTGCTATCATCGTTTCTGGTATTTTCGACAAATCGGGGAGTTTTTAATGCCCTTGATTATTGTGTTTTACGGACGTATATTGCTCTTATAAATAAAGATTGAACAATGATTAACTGCAAGGAATACTCACTTTATGACCTGCTGTCTATTACGGCAATACCGATTGCCAAGTACACACCAGCAGGAACTACCATGCTTGCTTCTGTTATAGCAAGTGAAAACTTCAACCCTACTGTTGACAGTTCTGCCATCGTCATCGCCGGTTCTGCATCCGTAGGTTCACTCATCCCAATAAAGGCTTCGACGTGCAAGGCAAAGGATTCAGAGACTGACAATGTAGCTGGGCGGCTGCATACGGTGAATGTGAACTGCGAGATAGATGACCGCGACGCTGATGTGTGGACGACGCTTCAACGGCTTGAACAAACGCCGTCGCATCTCATACTCACATCGAGAGACAACACGCGATTCTTCGTGCAGGGGGCGGAAGACACCTATCTTTGTTCCGTAGAACGTGACGGAGAGAAAACGACCGTAACCATCAAGATGCAGTGTATGATGGGACTGCAGAGGATAGAAGACGTGACCACTAATGTCATATCCAACGAAGACACGATAGTTGGCCTTGAATGAAAAAGGAGCTTGCATATTTTGCAGGCCCCTTTTGAGTTTCCGAAAACTACGATTCGCTTGGTTTGATGAGAGCGTTATATGTCTCTCTCAGGTTGGCGATAAAGCGTTCGTTGCTGGATACTATTGCCGTGAAATGTCCGTTGTGGGCGAGGTTCAGCGCACCATGAACGGCGATGTCAGGAAGCAGGATTGCCGTGTCGTTCTGTTGAACGTCGTGGAGGATGAGACGTCCAGGATGGGGGTTGTTCTTAACCCATGCAGAAGCAATAGGAGATTTCTTCTTTCGCAGGTCCGTAATGACGGTAAGTCTGGAAATGATGCTGGTTCTGCCCTTTCCGTTGTCTCCTGCCCAAGCAGCTTTGAGCCATTTCAGAAGCAGCTCTGCCGTAGTATTTGGGAGCGATGGACAGACGAGTGTCATATCCGCTCCTGAATACCTTGTAAGCATCACAGGAAGCAGTTCCGCAAGCGACAAGTCGCCATAGCCATGAAACATGATTGTGCCGTCTTCTCCGATTCTGTCACGCAGTGCCGGCCAGTGTTTCTGCGTGCAGCAAGGTTCGATTAAAAACATAATGTCATTTATTTTGGTTTGATGACAAGATAAGAAACACCCTGCCGTGCGTCAAGGGCAAAGCAGGGTGTAGTGTGGAAAGAGTGGCAGATTGCCGTTCTTTTACGTTCAGGGAATCTCCATCAAAGAGTCGTCACTCGCGGCGGAGTCAGAGTCTTCAGAGTCCGAAGAGGACGAGGGAGAAGAAACGGGGTTGCCATCGTTATCGAAGACGATGTTGTCGTCAGTGTTGTCCTTGAAGGTACTTGCTGGCGGGTCGTTCTCGGCAACGATAGTGCCGTACCATTTAACCACAGGATAGACCTGATAGCCGCAAGTTACGGTGAAAGTCTGACCGTGGTCGTCAGAACGGGCGACGCCACTGTCTGCAGCGACGCTCCACTCGGCTTCGCCGAACTGGTTGCCGACAACCTTGTACTCCGCACCGCGGCTGGTTGTCTTGCCAGTCGGGAAGAAGTACAGGTACTTGTCGCTGTTGTGGAGAACGCGGCTTACATAAGCCATTGCATCCTCGTTCAGCTCCACGCGACCCGTTCCCGTGTGACTCCATCCAGCACCCTGCGGGTTGGCTTCTGACGTCACCTGTCCGGTTTGACTCTTGAAGTCGATACGGAAGCCCTTGAGAGCTTTGCCCTTTCCGGCCTTCGGGATGATTACATACTCGTTGGCGCCATCGTGAATACCCATCTTTTGGATGTGGCTGCTGTCAAGAGGCACCACAAAAACATGGTTACTGAGACCAGCTGGGCTCTCCAGGCACTGCGAGCCGGAGGAGAGTACGTTTTTAAGATTACATGCCATAGTTGGTAAAAATTAAATGTTAGAAATTTGTAATCGTGATTATGTCAGAGGGCGGCGGCCATGCGGCTGGGGCTATGACCGCCGCTCACCTCGGACAAATGTTTAGCCTTGGCTGGAGCTTGAAGAGCTTTCCTCTTCGTCAAACTGAGCAACCAAGTTCACAACGCCACCTGGGAAGGTGTAGTTGTAGGGGTTCGCTGTTGCGCCATTGCTCCAGCCTGCGAAGACGAAGCCAGACTTCGGCGTAGCAGTAACCTGGATGACGTCACCCTCCTGATAGAGGTCCTTCTGGCCGCTGGTGATGGCAACAGTGCCCTCGGTGTTGTCGCTGGAGACGGCAGTGAAGACGTCTGCGACATACTGGCCTGCAGGAACATCGAAGTTGGTGTTGACGGCATCGTTCGTTGCGAACACCTGTGGGTCATAGTCGCGGATACGCATGGTAGCTGCGGCGTTGACCTGATAGTCGAACAACGTGAGGTCGGTCTGCACCTGTCCGATACGGATTTTGGCAGTCTGCTCGCGGGTGTCGCAGATGAACTCGATGTTGTCCTTTACGGTAGCGATGAGCTGACCGCCCTTGCCCATAGCCGAAGAGGTCTTCAGCAGCACGTTGGGCATTTCTGCAAACTTCCAGCCAGCCTGCAGCACGGTGGGAGCAATCTGTGGATAGGTCTGCATGTAGCCCTTCACGGCGAGGCGGCAGAACTCGTCACTGGCGAGGATGTAGAGTTCCTGTTCGGGCTTCTTCATGGCAGCAGAGAGGCCACCGTAGAAGTTGGTCAGAATCTCATACACCTGCATGGCGGTCTTGCCATTGATGTCGCCAGTTGCAATCAGGTTGCCGTTTGCGGCACTGATTGTACCGTCTGTACGACGCTTTGCGATGATGGTATAGATACCATCAAAGAGGGACAGGCCGAGCTTTGCCTGATTCTCGGCGGTGTCGGGGAGCGTGCGGTTTGCCTTGTTGCCGAAGAACACGTTGGCACGTACATCCTCAGCGGCGTTTCCGCTCAGCACACCAAGGTTGAAGGTGGTGAGCTTCGCTTCGTCAGCGGCGTTGGCTGCGTTGAAGGGACCCTTCTCGCGGTAACGCTCGATGCTGTCGGCGGCGTGGAGGTAGTAAGGCTCTACCTTTGCAGGGTTGTCAACGAGCTTCCCGAGCTGGCTGCTCTTGACGTTTCCTACAGTGTAGGGACGAGCCTGAAGACCCTTGCGGTTGAAGATGTAGCATACGTCGATGTTCTCAACGTCTGTCGTCACCTTCATACCAAGGTCCTCAAACATGGAATCGGTGAGCAGGTATGCCTTGGCAACCAACTCATTGTGGATCTGTTCCTTTACGGTCTGGATCTCAGCAATACTTAATGCGTAAGCCATTTTGTAAATTGTTTAGGGTTTGGAAATAGGGTTTGTTGCAATAATACTTTCTATGTGTTCTGAGGTCAAGGGCAGGATTATTCCTCCTTCATGGCCTGACGGATTTCTTCGTAGCTCATGCCTGGCTTAATCCTACTACACCTCTGCTTCGGAGCCTCGCCTGTGCCGTTGTTGGCTGGCACGCCTGCGGCTGCATCTGTCATGGGAGCGGGCTTCTCTGCCAGTTCCTTGATTTCTGCCTCCTTTTCGGCGAGTTGCTTCTTCTGCGTCTCGATGGTTGCTTTCAGCTCGGCAATCGTCTTGTCGCGCTCTGCAATCTCGATGTCACGGTCGCAAGCATCCTGCTTCAAAGCGTCGATATCTTCTTGCATTTGCTTGATGGTCTTGTTGCGCTCTTCAACCAATGCCTCTGCATTGTGCAAAGTCTCGGTGATGCGGTCAATTTCGGCCTCTGCATTGGCAAGTGCCTCTTCGCTTGGAGCTTCTGCTGGAGTTTCCTCCTCGGCAGGTGCTTCCTCGGTTGCGGGAGCTTCCTCGGTTGCGGGAGCTTCCTCAGTTGCGGGTGCTTCTTCAGTTGCGGTTGCTTCCTCGGTTGCAGGTGCTTCCTCGGCTGGAGTCTCTGCGGGTTCCTGTGCGGCGGCTTGTGCTGATTCAGCTTCGGCGGCCTTCATTTCTTCTTCTTTTGTCATAGTGTTACTGTTTTGGGGGGTTGCTAATTCCTTATCTACTGGACCAAACATGGTCTCTTCTGTCGTTTTGACGTGTCCGTTGTCAACAATCACATCCTTTCCTGCGTTAGCTGCAACGGCGGCTTTCTGCTGGCCGTTGAGCTTGGCGAGGTCGGAAGGCTTTTGTGGGTCTTCCTCTGTCTCTGGGTCGATGGGGTCTGCTGACACGATGGTACGTGCGGCTGGCAGCGTTCCGTTGACAAGCTCGAATACGGCTTCTATGGCACGGTTATAGTCGCCTATCTCATCAACAAGAGCGCCCATCACCTCATCTGCATCGAAGGTCTTGCCTGTGAGGTGTTCCTCCTTGACAAGCGGACGGTTCTTTCTGACTGTCTCGCGGAACTCCTCGCCCAACTCGTCAAGCTCCGCTTGCAGCTTCTCTGTCTTTCCGTCGCACGCCTCGCGATACTCGGCGTTCTTGTCAGGCGACGTCACGCTCACCAATTCGATGTAACGATAGCCGTCACTGTCAACAGTACCGTTTGCGACACCCCAGAAGGCGCACATCGTTCCAATGCAGCCCATCGTGTGACGACCATTCATCACGATGGTGCGGTCACAGAGAGCGGCAACGAGCTGTCCCGCACTGCAACACAAGCCATCCACCCATGCCACGGTTGCCTTGCCCTTCTCGCGGCAGTCGGCGATAGCCTGCTCGTAGTCGATGCGGGAGCTTGCCGCACCGCCTGGTGTGTTGATAATGAAGATGTGCCCCTTCACCTGCGGAATGGTGTTGGCATAGAGAATCTGGTCGCGATGGTCCTTGGAGCCGTAGGAACAGCCGTCCCCGTCGCGCGTCACGGGTCCGTCAATCATCACAACATTGATAATCTCGTCGTCTTCCTGAAGCTCTTCGTCTCGCCAGTAAAGACGGTTCTCGATGCGGTGGATATTCCCCACATAGAGCTTGTCTTCAAAGCCACGGGCTTTGCTGATAAAGAAACCTTGCTGTTTCTCTTCCTCGAAGGACTGTCCCATACGGATTGCCTCGCGGATTGCGTCGGCATACTTCTGAGCTATGTCCACCGGCATGTCATAGAAGGTTTCCTGAAAATAAGTTCTAAGCATAATTATAAGTGTTTGAGTTTGTTACTGCCGGCAATATATATAGGTATAGGGAAGCGGTCAAGGGCAGCTTGAAATGGGGTGTTTCACAAGCTGCCCTTGACCAGATGCGTTTGTTATTATAAGTTTGTGGAAGAGATTATTAAACACAAACAGTTAAGATTTAGTATTATGATTACGAAAATTGGCACAAATGACTACCTGAAACGCTTCTCAAGCATGACTCTTACGGAGAAGCAGGAGTATCTTGAAAATGTTGTCGAATGGAACAAGAACCAGCCCCCTACCCTCTTACGGCATACAGCTGATTCGGTAGCACAGTTCCAGAATATCATCCAGTGCGGCAGCACATGGAACGACAACGAGCAGAAGGCCGTGTCTGACGGCATAAAACTCCTTACTGCCTTTGCGGGGAGTGATGGAGGTTGGCTTCCAGATGCAGTCTATGTCAAGTCTGCTAAGCGTGCAATTCGATGGATATGCAGCGAGCTTCACAAGGTCGCAAGCATGAAGAGCGTTGAGGGAGAACAGGCGAAGACTTCGCCATCACAGCCAACCAAAGCCGAGTCAGTCACTCGCGATAGCGGGTTTGTGAAACACGTCGAGAAGAAAAAGGTTGGCAGGCCGAAGAAAGAGGAAATGCACAATGTTCCTACCGATGCAGGCACAACAGAGACACCGCAGAGAGAACCAGTTCGCCCGAGGCATATCGACCAGTATGTGCATCTGTTGCCGAAGAAGACACAGGAGCGTGCAGCTATGGTAAAGGACTTGTTACAACAAGAGGAAGTGGCTCGCGAGAACGCACGCCTACTGATGAATGACCCGAAAAGCTCTGCTGACGACCGTGCTAAGTGGGCTTCACTTGCCACGAAGTGCGACAAGGCCGTGAGGGAAATCTATAAGGAGCTGGATGCCGAATGGGACAAACTCGTCAAGAGCGGCCATATTATCGTTGATGACCTCGGCAATGTCAAGGTTGTAAAACCAGAAGAGCCGAAGGATACGGAAGAGGAAGCAGAGACGCCAGCTTCTTCCAAAGGACAGGCAGCAACACGAAGGGCGTTGCGCAAGTGGCTCGGCGATACCCGTCGCGGCAACGGCAATACGCGCGAAGAACACGTAAAGAAATGGAAGGAGACCTATAAGGAATACCTGAAGATAGAAGGTTCTGCTGCCGCAAAAGACAGCAAAATTATCGCAGCTGCCAAGCATTATGGAATCAAGCTGTCCGAGTTATCGAAATAATGCAATAATGCAATAACACAATAAGACTATGACTTTTCACAGTATTGTAAGGCAGTGGTGTCGGACATATAAGCCGATGCTTGACTCTGCGAAGAACAGGCGTTTTTACCTGACAGACAGCATGGCTGGCATGGTGGAGCTTGCCAAGGGCATAGCCAACTCGTTCTCTCCGTGTGTTGTGATGGAGAGTTCAGTAGAAGGCTATGTTGACTGCGGCAAGATATACCGAAACTACCCTGTTTATTTCTTCGTCCGTGCTCGCGACATGGCAGACGGCGATGCTGCTGCGGAAGCAAAGGAGGAGGCATGGCTTCATGCCCAGAACTTCCTCTCATGGCTTCGTAAGCGACATGATAACGACCCGACGACGACAGGCGAGTTCAGCCGAATTGACATGGAGAACAATATTGACGTGCAGACAGTCGGGCCGATAGAGAACGGCTGGTTTGCCGTGCTCATCCAATTCGAGCGACTGGAACTGCTTGACTTATGCGGGAATCCTGACCTCTATACAGATGTTCAAAACTGACAGCGATGTATTACATTTTCAAATCTGACCCGTGGGGGAAACAAAATCCCCTGCTTTGCATCCCAAGGATGCGATGCTGCAACGCGATTCATCAGAAACTCAAAAGACGCCCTTTACGGCTTCTACGTCAAAGGCAACGCAAAAACAATCCTTAATCTTTAATCATTATGGTACACAATCCGACAAGAGCGCAAGATGCTCAAAAGCCGAAAGGCATCCTCGGTCGTTTGGCCGAGTGGCTTACGAGCCGCAAGAACGTAGAGATTACCAACCATCTTTACCCACCCATGTACGATTGATATGGCAACGGTTTACAAAATAGGGTCGCCGAAGTCAGATGAAGTGGCCCAGATACAGCGTGCTTTACATCTCATTCCGGATGGGATTTTCGGTAAAATCACAAGAGAGGCAGTCATCGCCTTCCAGAAGGAGAATGGACTTAACCCTGTAGATGGCATCGTTGGCCCTGCCACACTCGCAAAACTTTTTCCAAAGGATGAAACTTCATCTTTTAGTATCAAGAAGAGTAAGCGCAGGATAACAGACATCATCATTCACTGCACCGCCACGCCGGAAGGACAGGCGAAGAGCATAGCGAAGATTACTCAGGAGCACAAGAACCGAGGGTTTAACACCATCGGCTATCACTATGTCATCATGCTGGACGGCACAATCGCTCTCGGCAGGGACGTTGATATTATCGGTGCTCATTGCAGCGGCTACAATGCCCACAGCATCGGTGTGTCATACGTCGGTGGCTTGGAGAACAAACCAGGCGTTCCATACAAGAAGCTCAAGGCGAAGGACACACGCACCGAAGCTCAGAAAAGCGCACTACGCAACCTACTGATGTTGCTAAAGACAGCCTTTCCAAATGCTGTCATAAAGGGACATCGCGACTACAGCCCCGACAAGAATGGTGACGGGCTTATCGAACCAAGCGAGTGGATAAAGAGCTGTCCGTCGTTTTCTGCAATCACTGAATACAAAGATTTATAACCAGTCGCGTTGGACTGTAATGTTTCAAGAACCCGTCAAGTCGAATCGGGTTAAGCCAATGGCACCGTATGATACTGACGGTTTTTTAGATGTTCTGATATGGCAAAAGATAAGGAAGGTGAAGTAAAAACGCCCTCTAAGGTGACGGACATAACGTCAGCAGAAGAGAACATAGAACTGGCCGTGGAAGCCTTCTGCGAGAAGTGGATTTCACTGCCAAATATGATTATGCCATGCGAAGTCATGGACCAAGGCCAACTTCGCGATGCGATGGGGTTGTACGCCACCATCGACCTTGGCGACCCGTGGCCGCAGGCAGAAAGAGCATTGCTTCAAGAGGGTTTCAGATGGCATAACCTTGGAGGCTGCCGTGTGATGTTCCTACGAGAGAGGGATGACTGCATAGGCGGCGATGGCTGGGAATCAGCAGAAGAACTTGAAAACGAAGAACAAGAATGGACACCGAAACTACTACCTACGAACGTAACCTGACACCGAAGCTGAAGATTGCACTCCTGGCACATTTCCAAAACGGCGTGCCTATCATGCGGCTTGGGCTTTCAGAGCAACAGAAGAACATGGTCGCCCGTGTCGAGCATGTGTATTGGCAATACTTGAAAAACCCATTTCTCAATGTTCACGCCATGTTCTACGAGTTGGCGAAGCAGCATTATAAAGATGGATATGGAAAAGGCCGTGCCAATGCCTGCAACTACGCACGGTTCGACGAGAAGGTTTTCCAATTCGTCCTTGATAACAGCAAGCCACCATCGCGCAAGGACAGAGAGACAAAGGTGCGCTTTGCTGCAGACAAACTGATGCAGCGAGGACTTGCCACAGGAAATGACCGTGCATTGGCTAAGGGTGCTGAGCTAAGCATCAAAATTGACCACCTTGACCAGCCAGAGAACGACCAGGCAGACATGAGCAGGCTGTCGTTCCTACCTCCTGTAGTGACGACAAGTGCCAAGGAGGTGGACGAGACGAAAGAGGATGTGAATGATGCAGAGATGAAGCGCATCATGTCCAAATATGGCGGCTTTGTGGATGAGAAAGAGGGCGACATTGAAAAGATGGTAGAGGTCATGGCAGCGAGAGGTAAAAGCCCCCTCTCCGATGGAGAGAATTAAGAGAGAAGTGAGGGACGACCAGAAAGCATATTATATATGGGACGAATCGGTGTAAATCCAAATATCAGCAGTGATACCCTTGAAGCGCGGATGCTGCCAAATGTAGAAGACCCGAAGTTTGAGTCGGATGAGCAAGGCGGCTATGTGGACTATCAGGGTGACGGGCAGTACAAAATGTATATGGCTCCGTGGCAGAAGAAAGTGCGCAATTTCGGGTCGCGTTCCACAAAGGTGCTGGCAGGTCGCGGCACAGGCAAGTCGGCGTTCTTGTCGTTTAACATGGCAGACGTTACCATCGGACTCCCTCGCATGATGGGCGGTTTTTGCGGAGCGAGTGCCAAACAGAACTACACCCGCACGATGCCAAACGTGCTGAAGATTATGAACATGCTGGGCTTCGCAGAGGGTGTGTACTACTTCCTTGGCCGCCCGCCTGCCAAGCTGCGTTGGCCTACGCCGCTTGCCAAGCCGAGGGTGTGGGAAAACTGCGTGAGCTTTGCTAATGGCTTTGTCTGGCAAATGATTAGTCTCGCCGTAAAGGGTAGTGCAAATGGCCTGAACCTCGCGGCGTTGATGGGTGATGAGACGAAGTATATGCCCTGGCAGCGCGTTAAGGAAGAAGTGTTGCCTACGTTGCGTGGCGACTTCATGCCTCCAGATGCCCGAAAGGTGGAGCAGAGGCGGTGGGGCTACGGAACTGACCCGAAGGTGAACAACCACTGGCTATCGCAGCTGTGGGTGAGTGATGCCGGACTGAATGCCCGCGAATGTCTCTGGGAAAAGGAGGCAGAGTTTGAGACGCACGAGGTGAACGATAAGATAAAGGAGAAGATGGCCGAATTGCGCTACTTGGAACGGTATCACCCGAAGCAGGCACCGCAGTTGGCTCAAAACGACAACTTCCTGCGCGAACTCTACGCCCTTCGCACACAGTCTGAGAGTTTTTGGCGATTTTCCAGTATTGAGAATGCCGCACTTTTGGGAGGGGAAGCGTGGATACGTCAAATGAAGCGTGAACTGCCCGATTTGTTATTCAGACTGCAAATTCTCGGACAGCCTCGCGGCTCTGCCAAGGATGGGTTTTACTGCAATTATTCCGAACTAAACACCTACGTCAGCGACGAAATAGAGGACGTAGTGTTTGACAAGTACAGCACCCGCATCAAAGGCCGTGCTCTTGACGGGCAGCGGTGGCCGACGGATTATGAGAGCGAGACGCTGGATTGGGAACAGATGCTGCATGACGGCGAAGATTGTTCGCTCGACCTCGACCTCGATTATTCTGAACCCTTGCGTATAGCCCTCGATGCCAATGCCGACATCAATTGCTTCGTGGTAGGCCAGACGCGCATCCATCAAGGCCGTACAGCCGTAATGGTGATGAAGGAGTTCTTTGTGCAAGGTGAAATAAGGCTCAGGGGGCTATCGAAATTGTTTGCTCAGTATTACAAACCATTCTTGCGCCGTGGCTGCAAGGAAGTCATTTTCTATGTCGCCAGCAGTATCAAGCAGGGAGCCAGCAAAGCCTACGCCCTTGAGGAGTCTGAACAGAGCCGCTTTGACATCGTTGTAGCAGACGAATTGACCAACTACGGATTCAAGGTGACACGGGCAGAGTTCACATCGTGGCGACACGAGCGCAAATACCAGTTCATTAACGACTGCTTCTCATTTGTCGAGTCGCCTGCCGTCTATATCAACCGCGAGAGCGGACGCTGTGTTTATCTCCGTGCCGCACTGGAAAACACAGCCGTTGTTCCAGGGACGTTCCGCAAATACAAGGATACCGAAAAACTGAAATCTGAAGAGGGTATCGGCGGCGACAAGCGCCAGCGCACAACAATAACCGATGCTTTCGACGACCTCATTATAGGGATCAAGGAATGTGCTGAATCCTACTCAAAGATAGGTGGTGCATTGAGAGGACGGTACTCCAATATAAATTTTGATGTTTTATGTTAGTCTGCCCTTGACTAAGGCATCATAATGATGTAATATCGTCATAAGAAACAACGAAACATTATCACGATATGACAAAGAAACTTATCGTTCATCGTCCTAAGACAGAGAGCGACTTTAAGAAACTCAATCGAGAGTTGAACAGTCGCGGTTTCGTGGCCCTTGACGTACTGAAGCCAGGAACCGTGCGAGACATAACCCTTGGCACTTCTGACCCAGCGGATAACGGAGCAAAAGACATGGCCGCCACATTTGGCAGCGGATCATGGTGTAGCGGACCTTTGAGACAAGTAGCATGGAGCTTCGACGACCACGGTGTAGCACCTGTAAAAATCAGCGGCGCAGACGGGAAGGAACTTGGCCTTGGATATGTGCCTTGGGGCGCAGGCGATAATACCCCATCGACTATACCTGTACTGGCGCAGGCTCTGCCATACACTGCTGCACCGCTTCGCTATATCGCCGACCTCACGGCAGGGCTTGGCCCGAAGCTGATGTATCGCTTCGAGGATGGGAGGCTTGTTGAGTTCAAGGATGCAGGTACCATTCTATTGGAGCGCATAGAAGCACTTGAAGCATCCGAAAACGAGTCAGAAAAGCTTGGGATTGGAGAAGATGGCGAATTTGAAGAGACATTGATAAGCATCGACCCTACAGATGAACCAGAGGAGCAAGAATCCCCAGCACTCAAAAGAGCACGTGCTGCTTATGAGGATTGGAAGAATACATGGCACGGCTATGAAGCGAAGGAAGGCGATGATGCTACATATATTCCAGGAGCGAAGGAGTTCTTAGAGGACAACAACCTCAATCTTCACCTCTCGCAATGCGAGCAGGACGACGTAATGCTCGACATCTATTTCCCGACCGTAGGCTTCCAGCGTGGGCGTCGTGGCAAATGGAATCCGAAGATTGTACGAGTTGATATGTTGCCGGCACACAGTGTACGCTTGGAGTGCATGAACGAATATCGTCATATCAATCATGTTTATTTTTCCGACAAGTGGCGCACAAAGGGCATGGGTGGCGTGAAATCTGTTAATAATATCGACTCAGCAGGTACAGTCATGTATAATGCGGCCATGCCGCAGCATACACTCTCAGACCTTCGTTATATCGTGGAGAGCAACCAGCGCACACGCATTAAGGACCGCCCCATGTGGGTAGTCTGCCCAACATACTATCCAAGCGGACAGAAGCCCTATTACCCACAGCCAGCATGGTGGAGCATCTTCACCAGTAAGGCTTTTGACTTTTCATCGACCATTCTTTATGACAAAGCAAAGGCGAGGGAAAACAAGACCTCTTGGGGCAAAATCATTTACATAAGCCTTGACTGGCTTAACATGGTATTTGCTGACAAGGGTTATCAGGGAGACGATGACAAGCGTGCAGCTTTCGTGGAAGAGCTTGATAATAGGATGGAGGAGTTCTTGCAACGACGCGAAAACAACGGAAAGATGATGCGCCAGTTCATGTACACCACCGCTGACGGCAAGGAACACCACAATGTAGAGATTGTAGATGTTGCAGAGACAACCAAGGACGCTGCCGCTGCTGGCAAGGACGAGCTGGAACTTTCCACGTCGCCCATCTTCCTTGCCTTGCAGGTTGACCCGCGTTTGGTGGGTGTTCCTATGGTTCACAGCAGCAATGGCGGAACAGCCCTCAGAGAGATGCACCTTCTGAAACAGCAACAGCTCAATGTCAAGCAGAGGCTTTATCTCCAGTTCTTGAATACCGTCTGCCGTTTCAACGAATGGAGTGACCGTGCCGAGTTCGTTATTGCTCAGCAAACGCTTACCACACTCGACAACAGCAAGACGGGAACCGTAGAGACTATTGCCGGAGAGAAGTCATAGGTGTTTCAGACGAAACAATAAACAAATGTAGTCAGCATACACATCACTTCTGCCCAGAAGAAGTGTCTGCTGACGTCTTTTGCAAACAGCGTGTATCCGACGTAAAGGAACCAAGCCAACAAGCAAAGAGGCTGGTTAAGTGCAACCAACACCTGAGAAGCGATTCCACTTACAGCAGCGCATACATAATGGAATATGTTCCTCTCTTTAGCAACCAATGGCGATGCGCCCACGCCAAGTATGCCGCCTGTCATTAAGAAGGCGAAAACCTGCGTCCGTTCTGTGGAAATCTCCATCAGCACAGGCACGAGAAGGAAGCCAACGGACATCATTACAATGGTAAACACCCATTGGCACTTTCTCGGAATGAGATACACGGTCTGACTTATGCTTTCCGGTATCTCATGCCCTGCGTAAATCATCGCGCCCATATAGAGTACGATGATTATAAGAGCTATAATAACAAGACTATTCAAAACCGAAACTTGTCATGTCAATACTGTCTTTCTCCTGCCAGCCTTCATTCAAGCACTGATTGATATAGGCTACAGCGGAAAGGTAGAAGCCCGTCAGTTCCTCTACGCTGGTAAACTCGTGATAGACTGGATTGCCTTCCGCATCCTCACCCAGCTTGAAAGTCATTGGCAGACTTTGGCCGTTTGTAATCATCGCCACTCGCTGCGCCTCCGAGAAGTTGCGCTGGTTTTCGTCGGACAGCCATACATTTATGCCGTTCCACACAAAGCCGCAAAGGATGCGTTCGTCGGTCTTTTGATTGACGTAATCAATAGCAACCTTCTTTAGATAGGCTCTGTCCAGGTGCGGTTCTTTGTGGTCCAGCAGGACTTCGCTACATTCATAGTGTCCATCAACCTCCTGAATGTCGAAACGCATGATTGTGGTTCTAATCCCTACCGAAACGACTTCCTCGAAAGCCAACGGCATTTCTTCATAAATCTTCTTTTCCATATTACCTCAATTTAACATTCTGTATTTTCTTCTTAGTCTTATACTCTGATAGCTCCCGCGCACATAGAAATACTTGTAGAAGTTCCCGCCAATGCTTTCTATGCAGGACTTTCTAAAGTTGTATGTCCGTTTCCTCATGCAGAAGCCGAGATAGCTGTTCAGCACCTGTTCTATGCGCTGTAGCTTTATGACGTCACACTCACATTCGCTCAACAGCTTGCCATAGCCCCTGCATCGCTCCGTCATCCTGCCGCACGTCCTGTTAGAAAGATAGTTCCTTCCAGGCTTGATGAACGTGCCGACAAAGAGGATGCCGTGACTGACTGGCTGCAAGTATCGTTTGTCCTTATGCAGGCGTAGCTTCAGTTTGTTACGCAGGAACATGTCGAGCAATGGTATGGCTGCCAAGAGGAACTGCAAGTCGTCGCAGACGACGGCGAAGTCGTCCACGAACTGTGCCATGCCGAAGTTCTTTCTCCTGAAAAGGAACAGGACGTAGCTGATGAAGAACGACATCAAGAAGTTTGCAAAGAGCTGTGTCGTGAGGTTGCCGATAGGCTCGCCAGTCGAAGACGTGAACAGCGACTTGTTCAACTCCATGTGCTCTGACCATAGCCAAACGTCAGAGTTGAGCACGCAGTCCTTTTCAGGATGGTGCATGACAACCACTTCCGTTGACCGCAGCAGGATGTCCCAATACATCTCAGGCATATCGAGACGATACCTCTCCCATCCGAAATGGACGGAGCGGAAACGCCATCTCCTGATAAACCTCTCCAGAAGATACCAAAGCAGCTCCTTGTTGATGCTCATGAAGAAGCCCGATATGTCGCCCTTAAAGACATAGGCCTTCTTATGGTAGTTGCTGCTTACCCTGCGCATCTCTGCCGCAAGATGTTCTACGGCCTTGTCCGTTCCGAAGCCCTTCCTGCAGTTGAACGACAGGTCGCCCTGATGTCTGAACCGATACTCAAAAAGCGGCTCCAGTCTTAGGCATATCCAATGATGCACGATGCGGTCTCGGAAGTTGGCGGCAAAGACTTCACGCCACTTGGGATAGCGGACGAGGAAGCAGGTTGAAGTGCCTGGCTTGTATATGCCAGTCCACAGCTCATGTGCGAGGACGGGGATGTCCGCGTCTGCAATCTGCATGTATTCGAGAGCCTGTGTGGAGTTCATCTTTCCTCTCAGGCAGTCGTGATACGCGACCCAGACGGATTCAAGAAAAGAGGGCGGCACAAAGTCGTAGGATGCGGTGACAGGGCGAATGACGTTCGTGTTATACTTGTTGTTGTTGTTCGCGTTGCCATTGGAGAAGTTCACGTTCCTCGCGTTATTACGGTTATACTCGGTGCTACTCCAGTGGTTACTGCCTTCTTGCGGATTTGCAACTTCGTAACTGCGAGACTGGTGTCCCGCAGTAATCCGCCCATTCATGCGACTATGTAGCTCTCGATAGTTCATTATGCAACGTCAACCGTTAATGCCTATCCCCTGGCTCTTGAAATAGTCTCTGAGCTTGACAGCCTGCCCAGCGACCTTTTGTGCCAGCCTCTTTATTGCTTTCTTCCTGTCCTTGCCGATGATGCCGAGCTGAGCCATGATGACCGAATCGTCCATGATGTCTTCCGCGAGCACCTTCGCATAGCTCAGGTTCTCAGCACGCACCGATTCGCTGCCGCTCTCAAGAGCAAGGGCGAGGCTCTGCTTGGCGTTACTCACGGTAACAAGCATCTCGTCGAAATACTTTGCGTATTTGCGTGGCGCATCTGCCATTGCCTGCACAATGAGGTATTTGAGGTTTGCGGCATCCCTGTAAATCTGGGTCTGCCGCATTGACCTATGGCTGCGCTTCTTTTCCTTGCTCTGCTCCACCACTTCCTGTGGAATCACAACTTTGTTCTCGTTCATGTTCGGTTATCTTAGTTTGGGGCGACGGTCTTTAATGACCGCCGCCAAAATAAAAGGAATGGTGTCTTTTTAAGGCACAAATCTGAATGCGGTGACAGGGCGAATGACGTACGTGAGAGACTTGTTGTAGCTGTGCGCGTTGCCATTGGAGAAGCTCACGTACCTCGCGCCAGTACGGCCATACTCGGTGCTACTCCAGTGGGTACTGCCGGCACTTACAGGAATAGCCCGCCCCCGTGCGATAGCATTGGCGAATAATGGGAGCTGTGCTTCCAGTTCCACGTTCTCGTCGGCATAGTCCTCAGACGGCGAACCAGTAGAGGCGTAGGTCGCCCTACTGTTGCCGAGGAAGTTGAATATCCTTGCCAGCAGTCCGCTTGCAGGCAGCCTCCAGTTGCCACGCTTGTAGCTATCATGCAGCTTGCTCTCCTCCACCAGCGAGCCGCTGATGTCGGCAGGGCACCACACGTTGCATTTTCTCGCAGCCATGAACAGAAGCTGACGATACCTTGAAGGCTTCGTAGCACCCGCATCCGATGCTTTCTGCACGATAAGCTCTGCCAGGTCGTACAATGCCTGAGTCGTGGTCGGTATGCCCTCGGACGTACAGCCTGCAGGATAGTCTTCCTGCGTGATGTTCAGGGCTTGCAGGGCTGCTTTCAGCACCTCGTCGGCGTAGGACATGAGGATGGCGTTCTCTTCCTTCGTCATGAAGTTGTTCATGTACTCCTGTGTAAAGGTGTTATAGCCGTCGTTGCCGTCGTTGTTTGCATCCTGCATGGCGATGCCGCTGCCAGCCGCCGTTACTGCTGCCGCGTTCTTCCTAATATACTCACCGCCTGCTATGTCTTTAAGCGGCGTGTCGAAGATGTCGGTCAAGTGGTCACTCTCGACGGCATAGGAAATGTCGCTCGGCTTTGTCCAGCTCTGCACAGCAAGCAGTATGGCGTTCATCACGGGGTCATTATACGCGCCGTTCGTCTTGGCGTCCGTGAAGCCGTCTGACTGGCTTGTCTGCGCATACAGTCCCCATGAACTCTCATAGCCGCCGCTGACAAGGCTTGACGGGAATGTCGCGTCCGCAGCCGAGAGAATGTCAAGGTCGAACACATCCTTGCCGTCAACCTGCACTTTCGTCTTGCGGATTACAACGCCTGCCAGCTTCTTCGATGCGTCATTGGTATTGTCGAACTGTCCGTCCGTCCATGCGTAGTCGCCTACTTCTGGCTCACGGTTCCACAGACCGATGACCTTCACGGCAACCCTCTCTTCACCGTTGGTGTTTGTCAGCGTGACCCTCACGTTCAGGGTGATGCCCCTTACGGCATTACCCTTCTGTTTCAAGTGCAATACAGGACTGTACGTGTTCTGGAATTCCGCATAAGAGGAAGTAATCTGTTCCCATCCGCCGTTGCCGTCGTCCTGCACCAAGTCCCACGCCACGTTCGGAACGGTATGCCCCTGGCCGTCAGTCGCCACGCCGACATCATTACCGCTCGATACGAGGAGGGCAAGCTCGTTGAAGTTGTCGCTGGCGTCGAGGTCGTAGTCGTCGGAAGCAGAATTGGTATTGATGTATTTCTTACCCTCGATACTCATGGACGATTCGCTGATGCTCGTGCCTGAGAAGCGGATGTATAGCGTATTGTCAGTAGAGCGGATGTTTCCGTATCTCATGATGAGCTTTGCAACGTCCTCATACGTCAGCCTGCCGTTTACGCCAGTCGTAGTGGCGATGCTTCCCGCCAGATCGCACGCGCCAGTGTCGCCGATGCCGAGCAGCCACCTTATCACGTCGCCGTCCACAGGCTGCGACAACCAGTCGAGGCCTGCGAGCTTCATGACTGACAAGCCCGTTGACACGCCCATCATGGCAAGCACATGAGCACGCACGGAGCCGCCGATAAGTGGTGAACCCGTCACGATGAACTGTGTCAGGCCGTCGTAGCCCTGCATCGTCAGTGTTGAAAGGGCTGGCTGTGCCACGAGCGACAGCATCGTGAGAGAGCCAGGCAAATGAAGTGTTGCGAGAGTCGCCGTCTCAGGTAGTGTCACGGACTGCATAATGGTGTTGCGGAGGTCTATCTCTTCGACCAGCGTCAGTCGTGACAAGTTAAACGGCACCATTGCCGTGCTGCCCGTCGTTGTGCAGCCGTTCAGGGACAGTTTGCGCAAACGTGTGGCTCCGTTCTGGTCGTTGGAAATTTGCAGGTTGGCAGGCTTCGAGAAAGCAGGTGCATAGCCCGCCTTCTGTGCATCGCTGAGTGCTTCATACTGAGAGCGGGTGATACTTCCACCGCCTTGCGTCATACTGTAGTACGTTGTAGGTTCTGCAATGAACTCCGTCAGGCGCGTTCCCTGTATCGAGAAGCTGCTTGCGTTGATAGTCTTGTCGCCAAGGTTGCCGACGGAACGGTAGTAGTTCAGTCCGCGAAGCTCAATGGGATAGGTGTTGGCAAACTGGAATGCGGTCGTATAGGTGAACGCCTCGCCTGGTGCTGTGCGCCTGCGCGTCGCATTCGTCTGGCTCTGCCATGTGAAGACAGGGAAGAGGTATTGGTGGGGCTTGACCGTGAATGTCTGGTCGGGTGTACCGCCGTTGGGCAGTGCTACGGAGTTGACGGCCAGCGTCGCAACGGCATCGCCGATGCCCGTGCTGCCCGTGCTCGTGCCGGTTGTGGCAGCAAATTCCCCGAAGCCCGCATAGGATGCCATGTAGATAAGACGGCGTTTCATGAACTGAATCTCCGCCTCCAACTGGTCGCCCATAGACTGTGCCAATGGGTCTGCTTCGCCGTTACGACCGATGAATCCAAGCATGGCGGGGAACTCATAGCGTATTCTCGCCGTCTCATTGAAGGCGACTTGCGGGAAGTAACGCTGTATGTCGAAGAGATAGCGGTTCAAGGTGCGCCATACGCCGCCTTGCGTATTGCTCTCGGCAGAGCCGATGCCGCCCGTGAGACTGAGCATTGAGTTGAGGATGGAGCCTACGGCGTTGGCAATCGTGCCGTTTTCTTCCCACATCGCCTCCACGAGATCGAAGAGTGTATTGAGCATACCATCGTAGCAGGACTCATTCTCAGCCCTCACGGTATCGTTGTCGTCATACGGATTCATGCGGTCAACGTAGTATGGCTTTGTCTGGAAACCGAAGTTGTCCGTTGCAATTGTCGTGTCCACGTCATCCTGATGCAGCTCAATGAGGTGCGTCACAGGGTCAACAACATAATAGGTGTTCTTTGAGCAGTTGTCCGTTCCTGCAATGAAATGGTTTTGGAAGGCATAGTGGAAGCGCAAGCTCTTCACGTTAAAATACGCA
>JAFXZK010000083.1 GCA_017541265.1 Bacteroidaceae bacterium
CATGGTCTGCGAAGTCTCAGGCTTCGACCCTTCCATGACGCCCGACTCACCCGACTTCGCCATCAAGTCGAGCATGACACTCGCCACCTTCCACTCCGCCTTCAACATCAGCAACGCCCTGCTACTCATCTGGTTCATACCGCAGATTGAGAGGTTCGTCTGCTGGGTCATCAAGCCTAAGAACTCGGGCGAAGAGGAAGACTTCCGACTCAACTTCATCACGGCTGGCATCATGAAGACTCCCGAACTCTCCATCCTCGAAGCACACAAAGAGATAGCCGCATTCAGCGAGCGCATACAGCGCATGTTCGGCATGGTCTGCGAACTGCTCACCGAGAAGGACCCCAAGGAGTTCAACAAGCTGTTCAGCCGCATAGAGAAGTATGAGGACATTGCCGACAATATGGAAATCAGCATCGCGGACTATCTCGACCAGGTGAGCAACGCACACCTGAGCGACGAGACGAAGGCCAAGATACGTGCCATGCTGCGAGAAATATCCGAAGTGGAAAGTATTGGCGACTCATGTTACAATATGGCTCATACCATAAACATGAAGGTGCAAGGCAAGAAAGAACACTTCACCGAGGAACAATACCAGCACCTCCATGCAATGATGAGCCTCACCAACCAAGCCCTGACGCAGATGAACCAGCTGATGGGCGGTCGCAAGGACTCCTTCGATGTTTACCGTTGCTACAACACGGAAAAAGAGATAAACAACTATCGCGACCAGCTAAAGTCCCAAAACATCATCGACGTCAACAACCACAAGTACACCTACGGCATCGGCACCATTTACATGGACCTCATCAACGGCTGCGAAAAGCTGGGCGACTATGTAGTCAACGTCGTAGAGGCACGCACAGGTACCAGAATGCATTCCTGATTTTATAAGCTGTTCACGGTGGCACGCACCAGTTCTGCACTGGTGTGGCCGCCTTTGCGCAGGGAGCCATGTATCTCGGTGGCTCCTGTCTCGGAGAGGATGTGATGCGCATTCTCCGGGTTGACGCCTGCGCCGGGCATGATGATGATTCTTCCCGCAGATTGTTTAACTAGGTCCTTGAGCAAGGGGATACCTTGCTCTGCCGTTGGTGCCTGTCCTGAAGTAAGCAGGCGGTGGCAGCCCAAGACGATAATCCGCTCCAAAGCCTCCAAAGGTTGCGTGCATACATCAAAGGCACGATGGAAGGTGATGCTCAAGCCTTCAGCCTCGCCTACGAGACGTCGGACAGTCTCTTCGTCAATGCTGCCGTCCGGTTTCAATGCGCCAATCACCACACCATTTGCACCAAGTCGCCTGGCCTCGCGTATGTCGTGTTGCATACAGAGCACTTCGTCTTTGCTGTAAACGAAGTTGCCTTCGCGCGGACGAATTAGCACCTGAACAGGTATGCCCATGCCTATTGCTTCCTCCATCATTTCAGCTGACGGCGTCAAACCGTCCAGTTCAAGCGAACGGCACAGCTCCACGCGATGTGCACCGCCTTCTGTGGCTGCGCGGACGCTTTGCAGGTCAGCACAGCAAACCTCTAACTTCAGTTCATAGTCCATAGTTCATAGTCCATAGTTCATAGTTCATAGTCCATAGTTGGCTTCCATCGGGCTGCCTCTCCCTACCCGAACCGGGGGCGCTCATATACGAAAAAAGGAGAGTGGCTTCACAGCTTCTCTCCTTCCATTGGTATTAGCTTTTGTTTAAGGTAAAAAGATTGTTTTCAGGATAACGGTTGCAAAGGTATGGAATTATTATGCATGATGCAAGCCTTTCCTTTATGTTGTTTAGCATGTTTCGATGATTTCCGCAAGATAGTACAATGTTTAATGTTCATATAGATGATATTGTACAATTCTTTCAATGGGGCGGCGCAGGATGCGGCCTATTTGCATGTCTTTTGCAGCAGCTGCAGCCCTGAGTTCCTCTTCAAATTGATATGCAATGCCTCCCACGCAGTTTATGGGTATTTCCTTGTGCCCATAAATTACAATGTTGTTGGTGATGAACAGCCGGAAAGCATCAACCAGCATGTCATGAATGGCTGGCTGGGTGCGATGTTCTGCGATGAATGGCACAAGCGAGGCCAGGAAGGTGTTTGGGGCAGGCTGGCGATAGACACGCCCTATGATGTCTGGCAGAGAAAGATTGTATTTGTCGCAGAACGCCTCTTTGAGGCTTTCGGGCAGAATGCCTTTGAAGAGACCGTTCAACAATGATTTGCCCAAGAAGGAGCCACTGCCTTCGTCGCCCAAGATATAGCCCAGGGGCGGGGTGTGCTTCACGATGTCCTTGCCGTCATAGAGACAGCTGTTGGAGCCTGTGCCAAGGATGCAGGCAATGCCTGGCTCACGTCCACAGAGAGCACGCGCCGCACCGAGCAAGTCGCTCTCCACCTCAACGGTGCAGTTCGGGAAGAGTTCCTTTAGAACATTCCGTACGCTTTGACTGAAAGGCTCAATACAGCCCGCACCATAGAAAAAGACAGAAAGCCTCACCCCTTCCCTCTCCAAGGGAGAGGGAGAAAAGTCACAGCCCTTCACCCCTCTTGTGGGGGAAGTCTGCAGGACGGGAGAGGGCATCTGTGTCAGCAGCTGATGGTATAGTACATTATATATAATATCGCGCGTGTCGCGCGCGGGATTGATGCCGTCGGTTTGCAGCCTGACCTGTGTCCCATCGGGAGCAACGAATATCCAGTCTGTCTTTGTCGAACCGCTGTCAGCTATGAGAAGTGCGTTGTTCATAAACAAAAAAGCCTCCCCTCTTTGGGATAGGGGAGGTTTGAATGTGTTTTTTGCGAGGTTACTCTGCTGGTGCTTCAGCCGGAGCCTCAGTGGCTGCTGGCTGTTCCATGGCGGGCACATTGCTTGGGATGGTGGCTGCCTGCTCTACGGCTTGCTGCATGATGACAGAGTCGTTGTGGTTTGCACCGGGCAGACATGCTACGCTGATGACGCTGAGGAAAATCATTGCGCCAGCGAGCACCCATGTTGCTTTCTCAATGAAGTTGGTTGTCTTGGGCGCACCAAGAATCTGGTTGTTGTTGGAGTAGTCGGCAGCCAAACCGCCGCCCTTGGATTCCTGAATCAGTACGATGAGGCACATGAGGATGGAGGCCAGTACAATCAGGATAACGATAGATGTGTACATGTGTTATTTGTGTTTATTGTTTATTATTAGTTTCTCAAGAAATCGAATTTGGTCTGCAAAGTAACGATTTTTTTTTGGATATTTCAAGGAAAGTTGCCGGATAATTTTCACTGCGTTCTCATATTTGCCTTGTTTGATGTAAATTCCGGCCATAATTTCAGTCAATATCTCATTATCTTCGTCGTTTTGCGGCTTTTTGCTTTCGCCTGTCGGACTCTTTTCCTGTTCGTCCTCGTCGTTTTCTTCAAGAACTATTTTCCCGTGTTTGTTCTCCAGGAAGTCCTCCACGACACCGCCGCCGTTCATGGGAAGTGCGTCCGGCCTTTGTCCGCCTTGTTGGCTTTCGCGGTTCAGCAAGTAGCCGATGTAGTCCTGTGCGGCATCAATGGGATGGTTGACAGGTGTGGCGGGAGTCTGTGTTTCGAGGAAGTTGTCGATGAGGCTCACGGTGCGCGATTCAGAGGAGTCTGCAGTTTCCTCGTATCGCTTGCGTTCTTCTGCATGTGTATAGTGAGGCTCTTCGGTAAGGCGGAAGACGGCATCCCGGCTTGGCACAAGGATGGCCGTGCGCCGCAGTGTCTCGTCGTAGGCAGGATCATGTTTCTTGTAGAGAGCTTCGAGGAGCAGGATGCGTGCGACATGAAAGTATGGGTATTCCTGCGTAAGCGTTTGCAGCTGGCTGATGGCATCGTTGTCGATGGTGTCAGGGCGTCGGATGTAGTCTATAACGTGTCGTTGCATTTCGTGTGTTGAGGTTTACCAGTTGGCTACTGTGGCGTTGAAAATCTGGTCGGCGATGTCCTTTACCATCTGTGTGACGAGTTCCTCCTGAACCGCTGTAAGCTGTTGCGAGGCGTCGTAATCGGCTGTTGCTGAGAATTGCCGTTCGAAGTCATCAGTGTGTTTCTTGTTGTTGACGAAGCGGACGTTGACTGTCATCTTGAGCTGTACCTGGCTGCTGTAGCCATCGCTGGAGATGCCTTTGTTGAACTGGTCGAAAGCGATAATCTCGCCTGCGAGTTGCAGGTCGCCGTTCTTCTTAACCTGGCGAAGTTTTGTCTGGTTAGCGTAAATATCTGTGATTCTGTTCTGGAAGATGCTCTGCATAGGTCCCCAGACGTATGCGCTGCGTAAGGGGAAGTTGTCTATCTGGATGGTTTTCGTTGTCTCGTAATCGATGCTGGCACCGTTGAAGCGGTAGCTTACGGTACATGCCGAGACGAGCGCTGCAAGCAGGAGCAACAAGGTGTGGCATCTTCTATTCATCGATTCCATAGGCTTTGATTTTTCGGTAGAGCGTGCGTTCGCTGATGCCAAGTTCTTCTGCGGCGAGCTTGCGCTTGTAGTGGTTGCGCTGGAGGGAAAGCAGGATGTTGCGCTTCTCCATGTCGCCGATGTTGAGCGTATCGTCGTCGACAATCTCCTCTGCAGTGGGGATGTCCAAATCCACAGCCGGTGAATGCTGGGGCTTTTTCTGTGCAGAGAGGGGAACAGGCAGTGTTGTCCCTGCTGGTGCCTTGTGCCAATTGTTTCCTTGTAGCTTCTCCTTGAGTTCCTGTACCTCGGAACGAAGTTCGAAGACAGCGTGGGCGAGTATCTTTATCTCCTGCTCATAGTCATGCTGGGAGCCTGAGTTATTGCTTCCTCCGATAGTTGCAATGCCTGTATCGTCGTCGGAGTTTGGCGTGATGCCATGCTTGGCAAGCACTTCAGGCGTGATGCTGCGGCTCTCGGAGAGGATGCTGAGCTGTTCCGTGATGTTGCGGAGCTGACGTATGTTGCCCGGCCATTTGTAGGAGTTGACCACGGCCTCTGCCTCCGGGGTGAGGCGGATGGGTTCGGGGATGTTGTAGCGTTCTGCTGTGTCGAGCGCAAATTTCTTGAAGAGAAGCACTGCATCACCCTGACGTTTGCGCAGGGGTGGTATCTTGATGTTGATGGTGCAGAGGCGGTAGTAGAGGTCTTCGCGGAAGCGTCCCTGCTTGATGGCGTTGGGGATGTCCACGTTTGTGGCAGCCACGATGCGGACATTGGTCTTGCGCGGCGTGCTGCTGCCCACTCGCATGTATTCGCCTGTCTCCAGAACACGCAGCAACCTTGCCTGCGTGCTCAAAGGCAGTTCTCCCACCTCATCGAGGAAGAGCGTGCCGCCGTCGGCAGCTCCGAAGTAGCCCTCATGCTCTCCGATGGCACTGGTGAAAGCGCCCTTCTCGTGTCCGAAGAGTTCGCTGTCGATGGTGCCCTCGGGGATGGAGCCGCAGTTGATAGCGATGTATGTTTTGCCTTTGCGTTTGCTGTGGTCATGAATGATGCGCGGAATGATTTCCTTGCCCACGCCGCTCTCTCCCTGGATGAGAACGGAGAGGTCGGTGGGAGCCACCAGAACGGCTGTGGCGAGAGCTTCACGAAGCGCTTCGTTGCGGCCCACTATGCCATAGCGGCTCATCAGTGACTGCATGTCGCGGTTTGGTTCTGAACTCATGGTTAGGCTTTTCTGATTATTCAGAGTATTCTGAAAACTCTGATTATTCTGATTGCTCGGTGCCTTTGGCTGCTTCCTTTTCGTTTCTTCTGTCTTCACGCTTGTCGCGGTAGAGCTTGGGCAGTGGGTTCTGCCGTGCTTCGTCATAGAGAGCGCGGTTGCGGATGATGTCTATGGCTGTGTAGATGGGGTGTGTCAGCCAGGAGACGTCAGCCAGGCCTTCCTCCTCCTCTTTCTTTTGGGCGGGCTGGCAGACGGCTGTGACGACTGCCTCCCTGCCAGCGAAGTAGCGGACGGGGGCTTCCTCTGAAAGTCCGGCGACGATGCGCTGCGTCAGTTCTCTGCTGCTGGCGACGATGCCGTCGAAGTGGCATGCCATGTCCTCTGCAAAGAATTGTTCCACGGTGTAGGGGCCGTATGTGTTAATGCCCTGTTCTTTTGTAACTTGGCTTGCGAGGTCTGGGTTCTGCATGGCTGTTTCGCAGACGATGGCGATGCGTGGATATCGGAGGTCGAAGTCGCGCTCCAGCGTGTCGCAAAGCCTGACGATGTCTTCAACCGTTGGCTCCTTGGCGAGTGGCATGATATTCGTCTTGTCGGTCACAATAATCTCGAAGGCACCGGCAGGGCATTCCGCCAGTTCCGTCGGGCCGAATGTCAGGGCCTGCACCTTACCTTCGTCAAGGTCACGGAGGGCAACCTTCTTCTCCAACACGACGGGTGTGCAGAGTTCGAGCAAGGCAGGATCGTCATATACGCTGCGGAGCAGGTCGTCGCCATTGCCGTTGTTCCCTGTCTTGATGATGGCTATTTTGAGTCTTTCCATTTTCATTTTTTTTATTGAACATTGAATATTGAAGATTGAGGATTGAAGGCTTCGCCCTTCTTTCAATTTTCAATTATCAATTTGTTTTTGGGGTTTGTTCCTCCTCTATTCCCATGTCGATGAGCGAGTACTGCTCTGCGGGAAGCTGCAGTGTATAGAGTGAACCTTCGAGTCTGCGGATGAGTCCGCGCTTCATCTTCTCGGGTGCATAGACGAAGCCCTCGACCACGATGACGCGGTTCGTCTCTGTGTCCACGCTGGAGTGGCTGACGAACGGGCCGCCCATCGCGTCGTGCTCCATATACCAGAGGCCGCGCATCTCCATGGCATAGCGTTTGTGTACCACGATAGGCTTGACTATCGTGCAGAGCGAGTCGGTCTTCATATACATGCCGGGCTTCTCGCCGGGCAGGTTTGCCTTCATCACGGAGTCGCGCTTGGCCATCATGTATTCCCTGTTGAATGTCTCAGGTCCCTCGTAGGGATAGCTATACATGCAGATGTTCTCCAGGCCGCTTGCCGTGTTGTTGCTCGTCCAGAAGAACTGTTCGCCCTTCTTGTAGGCGGTCAGTTCTTTGGGTGCATGGAAGCGGCAGGTGAAGATTTGCCAGGCGAGGTCATAGGTCACCTTTGAGTACTTCTTCTCCAGTTCCTTGATGAGGCGGTTCATCTCGGTGCGTGTCAGGAAGTCGATGACCTCCTGCTTGTGGTCGATGCAGAACTGGCGGAAGTCTTCCAGGCTGGGGCTGTTGATGGTGAGCACAATCTGGTCCATCGCGAACTTGTTGCGCATGAAGCGCATTCCGGTGCGGGAGTATTGTGTCTTGTCGATGTTGACCTGGATGATATTGCGGAAGATGCTGAAGTTCGCGTTGAGGTCTTTCGGCTCAATCTGCGTGATGTGGAACGAACGTTCGCTCTGCGGCAGGCAGGGCACGTCGGTGTCGAGGATGTCAAAGAGCGCACGGCCGGCAGGGGCGTTCCACGTCTGCTCGTCGAGCACGACGAGCACCTCGTATGGGCGACCGCTTGCCTGCGGAAAGATTTGCTCCTTCGTGCAACTTGCCAATAAGAGAAGCAGACAACAAAACGCTGTCATTGAGGAGATGTAGTGTTTCATGTCTTTCATTATTTTTTTTTTCATTTTTTCATTCTTTCTTTAGCGTGCAGCAGGCCGCAGGCGGCGTAGATGTCCTGTCCGCGGCTGGCGCGTATGGTGGTCGTCACGCCGTGACGTGTCAAGTAGTCGCGCAGCCATACCATTCGTTCCTCCGAAGCTCCATTGTAGAGGGTATCAGGTATCTGGTGGAAGCGTATCAGGTTCACGCGGCACTCTATGGGTGAGAGCAGGCGCACCAGTTCGCGGGCGTGCCGCTCTGTGTCGTTGAGTCTGCCGAAGACGATGTACTCGAAGCTCAGCCTCCGCTGGTGGCTCCAGTCCTGCTTCTTGAGCAGCGTCAGCAGTTCCTCGATGCCGTAGGCTTTCTCCGCAGGCATCATGGCGAGACGCTCCTCGTGGAAGGGGTTGTGCAGGCTGATGGCGAGGTGGCAGTCGCTCTCTTGCAAAAAGCGTTCCACACCTTTCCGTATGCCGACCGTCGAGACGGTGATGCGCTTCGGACTCCACGCCCAGCCGTTAGCATCCGTGAGCAGTTCGGTGGCCCGCAGCACGGCGTCGAGGTTGTCCATCGGTTCGCCCTGTCCCATGAAGACGATATTGGTGAGCTGCTCACTGCCCGGCACGGAATAGACTTGGTTCAGGATGTCCGTGGCAGAAAGGTTGCCCTGGAAGCCCTGCCTGCCTGTCATGCAGAATCGGCATCCCATGCGGCATCCCGCCTGACTGCTCACGCAGAGTGTCGCCCTGTCGCCGTCGGGGATATAGACGCACTCCACCTTCTGTCCGCTCTCCGTCGGGAAGAGATATTTCGCTGTGCCGTCGGTGCTCTGCTGCACGTCGCAAGGCTCTTTGCAGCCTATCTCGTACCGCTCCTTTAATGCCTCCCTCCCGCTCTTTGAGAGGTTCGTCATCTCGTCGATGCTCCTCACATGTTTCCCATAAATCCACTCCGCCATCTGCTTCGCGGCAAACGCCGGCAGCCCCGCCTCTGCGGCGACCGCCTTCAGCTCGTCGAGCCTCATGCCAAGCAGCTTTTTCCTTTCCATTCCGTGCCTTCGCGGTATTTTTGTACTGCAAAGATACTACATATTATATAATAAGCAGGCATCCAAAGGGAAAAAGTTCCCATTTTTCACTTCTTTTGCATTTTTTCCTGTACAAAAGTTAAAAGAAAGCAACAAAACAACGGCAGCGACGCATCCCATACAGGAATCGTCGCTGCCGCTGTTCTTTATTGTCTGGTGTTGCTGCCTGTGTCAGTCAGAGCATAAGAAACTAACTACGGGCACACAGCACGAATACAGAAACCGTAGGCGCGATTATTGAATGTCCACTGCCAACCATCGGAATTGAAGTACAGGATGTACGCGTGGAAGTCGCCGTAGTTCGGATAGAGCGAACTGGACCAATAGTAGCCGTCGCTGCCCTGGAAGTAGTGGGTGCCAAAATAGCGGCGGCCTGAGGCAGGAAGGAAGATTTGGCCGCCGTTCGGACCTGTCACGAGGATACCGTTAACCTGGTTCTGCGTAGTCCACAGATGGGAACAGTTATTGATAAGCTCCTGCTGTTGTGCCGACGATGGCATATGCCATGGTGCCCCCATATTGACTGTGGCAGCATCGTAACTCGTGCCTGCAATGTCTGAGCCGATGTTATTAAAAGATCCCGTACTAGAATTATAGTATGCATAGGTCTTATCAGTGTAATTGCTCTTTTCGCTTGTCTCACCCCAGGCATAGTAGCCATAATCTTCTGGGGTACTTGCCCCCACGTTGCAGCAAGCCCATTTTGTGCCGCTCGGCAGGCCGAGGTCTATGGGATGGGGATGGTTGTTGTCGGGGCAGGTCAAATAAATGTCTTCAACGTCTGCACTTGGCGAAGCCAGCATGTCAATCCCCATCCACCTAATATGCGGATAAGCTTTAAGTTTCTTGCCGTCTGAAGTCACATTTGGAAATTGTTGCTCTATCTTTTTTGACCACAGAGAACCGTTATATCCACTTAAGCAATATGGCCGTGAGGTCACATCGTAGCCATCCTCATCCTTAAGAACAAAGCCTGCATCGACCTTTAGACAACGCCCGCCAAAAGCGGCAGGGCATGAAATCTTCGCCTCTGCATTTACATTAGACGACCCTCCTGTGCGGGTAGCTTTAACATCGGAGAATGTCGGTGCCAAGGCCATTGAAAATATCTTGCCTTGGTTATTAAACTTTATACCAGGCAGGTCCAAATCGTGGCTTATGCCCCACTTCCAGAACTTCGCACTGCCAGACAAACCATAAAACCAATTCAGACTCACTTCCGTGTCGCGCAACTGTTCATACACTGCCGTACTGTTCATCGCATTCTCCATGTCAGTCTTTGTCAAGACAGGACTCCCTTCAAGGTTAACGCCCGCATCTGCCCGCAGGTGGACATTACCTAAATCAGCCTTCTTGGTGTGTATGAAGTCAAAGCCGACCTCAAGGAAAATACCTACCCCGATGGAACCACTCAAAGACGCTTCGCCACTGCGGCTTTCAGAGACAGGAAATAGTTTGTTCACATTGTCAATCAAAGACTCACCCCTGCTGCTATATTCATAATGGAACACACTACGAAATTCCTGTGTCCATTTCTGCTGTATGGCAAACTCACCGCCTGCCTTTACGAACACTCCCGGCTTGATATAGAAATCGACCAACGGGACTATAGGCCAAAAGAAGCGGTCATAATAAGGATGCGGCAATGTTAAAGTTATGTCCTTTTCCCATTCCAAACCACCCTTCAACGAGAAGTTTTCTTCCAAACTATAATTACCCGCGACAGTCAGGCTGATATTCACTCCATAAGAAGGATGAACGATGACAAAAGCATTAGCCCAAACTATGGGTGTAACAGATATGTCGCCCCTCAGTTCTGAAAGGTCGAACGACAAATTGTCGTTAGGCTGGTAGGAGTTTGTAAAGCCTAACTCATTTAAAACTACGATGGTGAGACGTCCCGGAGAGAAAATTCCTTCTGCCTTGCGCCGCCCATCATGGGGGGTCCGTCGGATGAGATTCTTTCCGTCCCAGCCCATTTCAGAGAAACCGTAGTAACATTCAAAGACATCTTCCAACTCTACAGCCGAGCATACGACCTCCACCTCGCCAGAGTGATGCTTTATCTCTGTCACCTCACCGGCAAAGCCGATGGGGAACACATCGCTCATTTCCAATGTGACAAGCTTGTCGCCCACACGGGGAATCAAGCCCGAAGGAATATTGCCACTGAAATATATGGTAAGGGAGTCTTGCCGCAGCACATAGTCTCTCAACTCTTCTTCTATCCGTATGACGTTTGGTTTATACTTCGTCTCGGGTGTGATGAAGCTAACGCTGTCAATGGTTGCAAGGGGAATGCGATAGACGGTATCGGCTGTCCAAACTTCTTGCGTGACATTCTCGGCGTGCATAACGCTGTCAAGGTCAAGGGGCGAATGCCTGATGCTGTCAATGTCGGCTTTGAAGAACGCATGGATGATGCCGTCGTTCCTGTAGATATACATGGCATCGTTCTGTGCTTGGGCCAAGACCATTGAAGATTGAAAATTGAACGTTGACCATCCCACGATGAGCAGAAACATCGCCCATCGTACATTATTCATCGTACATCTTTTCATGGCTTGCTGACTTTGAAGGTTACGGTAGATGTCTTGACCACATAGACTGCGCCCTGGCGTTCAGGGACAGTAAGCGAGACGTTGCCGCGGCTGTCCGTCGTGCCTGATGTCACCAGTGCGCCGTCGGCAGTATAGACCTGCACGGCGGTGGAGGGAGCGAGATTTGTCATGCCGATGTGCTTGCCGTCGAAAGAGAGCAGTGAGCCAAAGCGGCTGGCGTTGTTGATGCCGGTGGCTTCCTCGTCCTGGACGTAAGTCCACTTCGTCACAAGATGTGAAGGGATGCTGACCACAGTCATGTGGGTAGAGACGACAAGGTAATCATCGCTGAAGGTCACAACAGGCTGGTCGTCCAGCAGAATAGAAAATTTATAGTCCGACGGGCCTTGCAGCAGCATGGCATTGATGCCGTCGGATGCCGCCCTTGCTGTCAACGCGGATAGCAGCAGGAGTAATGAAAAGAACTGTTTTTGCATTTGCTCAATTATAAAAAGGTGTATCTTATGCAAGCTCGATGTCAAACATACTCAATATCACTTTATCCATGATGGCATCGAAGTATTCCTTCTTTACATAGTTGTTGAATGACTGTATCACCTCGTCCGTGCGATAGTAAGTCACAATGTGTGTCACAAAATACGAATGCTTGGAGAGCGGCTTGTTGAGCCATTCGTTGCGAATCTCCATCGTAAATTCAGGGTTGATATTCTTCGAGGAGATTAGCACGGCATAGAACATGCCATCTTCTGCGTAAAGAAGCTTCTCTGTTGAAAGCACAAGCGCCATGTGGGGCTTGATACTTCCGTCGGGCAACTGGTAGGGAACTTCCACAATTTCCCTTTGAGACACTTTGCTTACAGCCATTTTTCTATGGGTTTGATGGTTTTACCCGTGTTGGCATCAATCACATGTCTCCATTCGGGGTCTTCTGGTATTTGGGGGACATTTTTTCCAGCAAACCGTGCTGCCAACTCTTCATCGGATGGAGAGCATGCAGACCTTCGCCTCACTTTGAAAACACGTCTTGTTTGCGAAGCCTTTTCCATTAAGTGCTCTTCCTTTTTGGCCTGTTCTATGAGGCGTTCACCCAGCCATCGTTGGTTGCTGGCCGTGAGTGAAAGCCCTTGCAGATAGCCCCATAAACCATTTAACTGTATTGCATTCATATTTTTATACTTTTCTTCTTATTCTTTCAGTGTCCCCTGTGAGTACACGATGCAAAGTTAGTGATTTCTCCGATACGAACAAAGGAAAGTGCGAATTATTTCTGCTTGGGGCATGAAAAAGCTTTTTCTGTGCATCAAGGGTCTGGGTTCCAATTGTCAAGGAAATTCGCAGTTGTGCCTTTTCTGGCGGCGTTTTTCTGCCCGTGTGGTGTTTTGCTACCTAAAATGCGAGAAATGGGCTTAAATCGAATGGGTACTGGTAATCAGGCGGTTGCGAGGGCGTATTTTGGAGTGCTATGTTAAGAAAGTGTTATAATGTCATGGCGTGGCGTTAAGCAGAACATAGTTTTGGGGCAAAAATGGCATGTAGCGAAGGTGAAAAGAACATGGGGTTGAGGTCATAAGTGCGTGGACTTATAGCCATAAGTCCACGCACTTATGAGAAATGAGGCACGAACTTTCCGCAAAAACAGCGTTTTGATGCTGGTCGCGATGTAAAGATTTTTGTTTTAATTTGATGGAACAAAAAGACACGAAAACACAAAGTTTTAGGGGTACTTGTATGGACGCAAAACCCTTAGTGTCTTAGTGTCTTTGTGTTCTGTTAAAAGTTTCTTTGTGTTCTGATTTGTTATTGTACCAACTTGTTTTTTCATCATTATTTATAAAAAAGGAGGGAAATAATTGCCTGTATGCGATTTTTTCCCTATCTTTGCGCAGTGAATACACTAAAACTAATTAAATACTATGAACATCAAACATCTTTCGATTGCCCTTTTTTCGGCAGCTTTCCTCAGTGTCACCTCTATGGCACAAAGCCTCAGTCCCAGCACCAAGACGCATTGGGACAAGGGAACCCTCGTTGTTGATACCCCCACACGTCCTGCCGGTCAGCAGCATGTACTTGGACTGACAGCTCCCAAGCTGCCTGTCGTCCGTGTGGCTTTCGTTGGTCTCGGTATGCGCGGACCAGGTGCTGTGGAACGCTTCACGCACATTCCAGGCACACAGATTGTCGCCCTCTGCGACTATGAAGAGGCTCGTGCGGAGAAGTGTCAGAACTACCTTCGCAAGGCAGGACTTCCACCTGCAGCCATCTATAGCGGCGAGAAGGGCTACGAGGAACTTTGCAAGCGCCCGGACATTGACCTCGTCTATGTGGCTACGGACTGGGATCATCACTTCCCCGTTGCCAAGTGCGCCCTGCTGAACGGCAAGCACACGGCCATTGAGGTGCCCAGCGCCATGAACCTGGAGCAGTGCTGGGAGCTTATCGAACTCAGCGAGAGGACACGCCTCCACTGTATGATTCTCGAGAACTGCTGCTACGACTGGTACGAGCTGAACACGCTCAACATGGCGCAGAACGGTGTCTTCGGCGAAGTGCTTCGCGGTGAGGGTGCCTACATCCACAACCTCGACGACTTCTGGGACTACTACTGGAAGAACCCCGACGGCTCTGACCCTGACAAGCTGGGCTGGCGCATGAAGTACAACATGGAGAACCGTGGAGACGTCTATGCCACTCACGGACTCGGCCCCGTTGCCCTGGCACTGAACATCCATCGCGGCGACCGCTTCAAGACCCTCGTGGCTATGGACACCAAGAGCGCACACGGCAAGGAATATGTGGAGAAGAAGACCGGCAAGCCCTGCAACAACTATCGCAACGGCGACCAGACAACTACCCTCATGCGTACCGAGGATGGCAAGGTCGTGGAGATTCAGCACAACGTGATGAACCCGCAGCCCTACAACCGTCTCTACAAGCTGACAGGCACCAAGGGCTATGCCACCAAGTATCCCGAGCAGCACTATGCCCTCGACAAGAGCCAGCTCGCAGCCAGCGGTGTGGCTCCCAAGGTTGACGACCTCAGCAGCCACGGCTTCCTGCCCAAGGAAGAGCAGGATGCCCTCGTAGCCAAGTACACGCACCCCATCATCAAGAAGTACGGCGAGATGGCAAGGAAGGTGGGTGGTCACGGCGGCATGGATTTCTTCATGGACGCACGCCTCGTCTATTGCCTGCAGAACGGTCTGCCTCTCGACATGGATGTCTATGACCTCGCCGAATGGTGCTGCCTGGCAGAGCTTGGTACCCTCTCTATGGACAACAACTGCTGCGCTGTAGCCTTCCCCGACTTCACCCGTGGCTACTGGAACACGCAGAAGGGTTTCCAGTTCGCATGGGCTTCTCCCGCCGACGAAGCTGCTACCGAAGCTGCCGCCAATGCCTTCACAGATCAGCAGAAACAGTTGTGCGGGAAGTACCAGCTCTGGGCAATGTACGACGCCATGCGCAAAGCCACTGCACCGAAGGACGTGAAGAAAGCTACGGCCGACTACAGCAAGGCCTGCGCCAAAATGGCCAAGGAAAAAGCAGCCAAGAAGTAAAGACGCAACCCTTTGTTCTGGCGGATTTGCAATCCGCCAGCATTGGGTATAAGCATTTGCAATGCGATAAAAGCAATAAATGTCGGGATTATAAATCCCTATACTCAATGCGGTCGGATTGCAAATCCGACCGAACATAGAAGTGAATATAATTCAAAATTCAAAATGCAAAATTCAAAAGCAAGAGTTGCGCCGATTCATTCGGGTGCAGAAGAGACAATACACCGCTGCACAGTTGGCGTTGATGTCCGAGAAGATATGCGACAGGGTGCTTGCCTCTGCCTGGTGGCAGGAGGCAGGCACCTTGCTTCTGTATTACCCTCTCGCTGACGAGGTGGATGTCCGTCCGCTGATTGAGAAAGCTTTCGAAAGTGGCAAGCGAGTGTTGCTGCCTGTCTGTGTGGGTGAAGAGCTTGAGCTGCACCTCTACGAAGGCGAGACGTCTTTGAGAGAAGGCGCTTTCGGCATCATGGAACCAACGGGGCCGCTCTTCGCTTCCGAAAGCTATGGCGATATCCAGCTTGCCATCATTCCGGGCATGGCGTTCGACAGGGCTGGGCACCGCCTCGGAAGAGGCAAAGGCTACTACGATCGTCTCTTACCCAAGCTCACCAAGACAAAGTTTGTGGGCATCAGCTTCCCCTTCCAACTCTTGGACGAGGTTCCCACTGATGCCCACGATATTCCTGTGGATGAAGTGACAAGCTGTCACTCCACTTCATTGCAATAGACAACGCCCATCTTGTTGTAGAGCTTCTTCAGCTGTGGCAGACGCTTCTTCCATTCCTCGAAGTTCTTCTGCTCTGGGTTGCACCATTGCACCTCGCACATAGAAGCCAATCGAGGCAGCAACTGATAGAGCGCATGTTCAGGATAAGCCACATGCTCTGTCCATAAGTTGGCTTGAACGCCAAGTATGCAGTCACCCTGCTCTTTTGTCAGTTCCTCTGGAACAAGCGGTTCGAAGGAGTACATCTTCGAGCAGGAAACAACATAGCTGTCTGTTGTGCGAGGTGACTTGCTATAGTCAGCAAGCTGAGGATGGTCGATGTAGGCATAGACATTGGGACTCATGATGACACGATGGTTCTGTCTGGCAGCTGCGACGCCACCCTTCGTTCCGCGCCAGGACATCACGATAGCGTCCTCTGTCAGTCCGCCTGCCAGAATCTCGTCCCAACCAATCAGGCTGCGTCCCTTTGACGCGAGGAACTGCTCTATCTCGTGGTTGATGTAGGACTGAAGCTTGTTCTCTGCGCTGCGACCGTCCTGGCTTCCTCTGTTGTCGCCGCCCTCAACCTTGATGTCATTGTCCGCCGTCAAGTTCAGCTCCTTAATCTTCGCCTGACACTTCGGACACTTCTGCCAACGCTCTTTCGGGCACTCGTCGCCGCCAATGTGGATGTAAGGAGAGGGGAAGACGTCGCACAGCTCACCGAAGACGGTCTTCAGGAAGGTCAATGTCTCGGGATTGCCGCCACAAAGCACCTCGCGCATCACACCCCAATGAGGAGCAACGGGGTAGGGACCGCCTGTGCAACCAAGGTTGGGGAAGACGTGCAGGGCACTTTGCATGTGGCCGGGCATATCTATTTCAGGGACAACATTGATGTAACGCTCTGCGGCGTATTTAACGACTTCGCGACATTCCTCCTGCGTATAGTAGCCGCCATAAGGAATGTTGTCGTAGAGGCGCACTTTGCTTGGGGCGATAATGCTCTTCTCGCGCACACTACCTTTCTTAGCAAGGTCGGGCAGAGCCTTCACTTCGAAGCGCCAGCCCTGGTCTTCAGTCAGATGCCAATGGAACTGGTTGCAGCCATGAAGCGCCATCACATCGAGGAACTGCTTGATGAACTCCACAGAGAAGAAGTGGCGACCGCAATCCAAGAGGACACCACGATAGGTGAAGCGGGGCTGGTCGGTAATCTCCACATAAGGCATTAACCCTAAATCTGGTCTTTCGGGAAGGCATTTGCGAAGCGTCTGAGCAGCACGGAACAGGCCGACAGGCTCGAAGGCAGTCAGTTCAACGCCCTTCTCCGTCACCTTCATGGTGTAGCTCTCTTTCTCTTGCTCAGTCAAAACTATGGGCTTTTTACTCTTTTTGCCTTTAGGAGCGGCAGGAGAGACGAGACGCAACTGAATCTGAGCGTTCTTGTCGCCGGGAGTCAGCTGAAGGTTCACGCCTGTGGCTTCCTTCGTCCATTCCTTTAAGAACTGAGCGATACGCGTGCATTCAGCATTGCTCGCGTCGTAGCTGACACTTGTTCCTTCTTTTAGCATAAAGAACACTTTCTTGCTCGGGTCCAACTTCACCTCCTTAGGAAGAGGGATGATGTTGTAATTGACTTGATACAACTCGTCCGCCAAAGCAAGAGAGCAGAAGGAAATAAGAAATGTAGAAAATAAGAATAACCTTTTCATTGGTAGTATTGGTTTGAAGTTAATAATTTGCCACAAAGATACAACAAATTGCAGAACTATCAAAACATTTCCTTTGGAAATAAGCAAACCTATCGGCTCTCGCCCATTTTCTCCAAGAGCTTCTCAAGCAGGCGCGGCAAAGCATAGCGGTCGAGGTCGGACGCCTCTATCCATTGACCATTGACCATTTCATCGTTGGCATGGGGCAGGGTGAGGCAGTAGAAGTTGGCATGAAGACGCTGGTGGGTGAGCTGGTGGCGAACGTCGCTGGCTACAGAGTGAAAAGTGAAGAGTGAAGAGTGAAGAATATCCTTGACCTTTTCTTCAACTTTTTTCATCGTTAATGGTTTGTCCGATTCTATCATAGGGAACTCGAAGAGTCCCTGCCAGATGTCACCGCTACCTCGACGGCGAAGGAGAATCTTGCCGTCCTCTGTTCGCGTATAGATATAAGTAAAGTAGCGGTCGCGAACAGCTGTCCGCTTTGACTTGACGGGTAGTTTATCGACCTGATGCGTACACAAAGCCTGACAGGTCTCAGCAAGGGGGCAAGCCTCGCAAAGCGGCGATGAGGGCTTACATTGCAAGGCTCCAAAGTCCATGATGGCTTGGTTGTAGAGGGCAGGATGCTGACGGTCGAGCATCTCATCGGCAAGGGCGCGGAGCAGCTTCTTTCCTTGCGTGGTATCGACAGGTTCGCTGATGCCGAAGTGACGGGCAAGGACACGCTGCACATTGCCGTCGAGCACGGCGTACGCCTCTCCGAAAGCAAAGCTCATAATGGCTGCCGCTGTGTAGTCGCCCACACCAGGCAAAGCCCTCACAAAAGAGTAGTCGCGAGGGAAACAGCCTGCTTCTGCAATCCGCTTGGCTGCAGCGTGTAGGTGACGGGCACGACTATAGTAACCCAATCCCTGCCAAAGCCGCATCACCTCCTCCTCACTTGCCTCTGCCAGACTCTCTGCCGTAGGGAACCGCTCAGCAAAGCGAAGGTAGTAATCCATGCCCTGACAGATTTGTGTCTGCTGCAGGATGAACTCCGAAAGCATGATGAGGTAAGGGTCGCCCGTCCGCCGCCAAGGCAAGTCACGCCCAAAAGCTTTGTACCAATGCTCTAATTGTGTGGCAAATGATGAAATCATACTGCAAAAGTAAGGTTTTTTGCCCTGAGACGAGCCTTTAGACTACTTTTTTCGACAATAAAAGGATAATTTTTCTCTTTTCACTTTTCTCTTTTCACTTTTTATTGTACCTTTGCAGCTCGAAAATGTGTAAAATCACAAATAGTACTAACCATAAATACCCAAAATCATGCCAAACGGAAAGAAGCATAAGAGGCACAAGATGTCTACGCACAAGCGTAAGAAGAGACTGAGAAAGAACAGACATAAGAGCAAGTAAAGTACTTCTCAGAGGAAAAGTTAAGAGGTGAAAAGGTGAAAAGGTTAAAAAGTGAAAGGGTCAGACCTTTTCCACTTGGCTTTTTAACCTTTTCACCTTTTCAATTTATAACCTTTCCAAAAAGGAAATGGACGTAACGAGCGAACTTTATATTGACGTACAGCCGAAGAAAATCTCCATCGCACTGACAGAGGACAAGCGACTGGCGGAATATCAGGAGGAGGAGCAGAGTGTCTCTTACTCCGTGGGCAACGTGTACCTGGCCAAGGTCAGGAAGCTCATGCCCGGGCTCAATGCCTGCTTCGTCAATGTCGGCCACGAGCGCGATGCCTTCCTGCATTACCTCGACCTCGGCTTGCAGTTTGCTTCCTACGCCAAGTACCTCAAGCAGGTGCAGAGCGACCGCAAGAACCTCTATCCCTTCGAGAAGGCTTCCGTCCTGCCCGACCTGCCAAAGGACGGCAGTGTGCAGACCTCTCTGCAACAGGGGCAGGAGGTGCTTGTGCAGATTGTCAAGGAGCCTATCAGCACCAAAGGTCCGCGGCTGACCTGTGACCTATCCTTCCCCGGACGTTTCCTTGTCTTTACGCCTTTTGGCGACAAGGTCTCTGTCTCGACCAAAATCAAGAGCAGTGCCGAGCGTGCCCGCCTGAAGCAGATTGTCGAGAGCCTCAAACCCAAGAACTGCGGCATCATTGTCCGCACTGTAGCCGAGGGCAAACGAGCCAGTGAGCTGGATGCCGAGATGAAGGTGCTTGTGGCTCGTTGGGAAGACATCCTGCGCAAGGTGCAGCAAGCCAAGGAGCTGCCCACACTTGTCTATGAAGAGACGAGCCGTACCGTCGGCATGTTGCGCGACCTCTTCAATCCGGGCTACGAGAACATCTACGTCAACAACGAGGACGTTTACAAGGAGGTACACGACTACGTCAACCTCATTGCCCCCGACCGTGTCGGCGTAGTGAAGCTTTACAAAGGCAAGCTGCCCATCTTCGATAACTTCGACGTCACACGGCAGATTAAGTCCAGCTTCGGCAGGATTGTCTCGTACAAGCACGGCGCCTACCTCATCATCGAGCATACCGAGGCTTTGCATGTGGTGGATGTCAACAGTGGCAACCGTTCCCACGGTAAGGACAGCCAGGAGGCCAATGCCCTGGAGGTCAACCTTGGTGCTGCTGACGAACTTGCACGCCAGCTTCGACTGCGCGACATGGGCGGCATCATCGTTGTTGACTTCATCGACATGAAGTCAGCCGAGGACCGTCAGCAGCTCTACGAACACATGTGTGAGCTGATGAAGCGCGACCGTGCCCGTCACAACATCTTGCCCTTGAGCAAGTTCTGCCTGATGCAGATAACGCGCCAAAGGGTGCGCCCCGTCATGGATGTGGCTGTCGAGGAGGCTTGTCCGACGTGTCAAGGCACAGGCCAAATCAAGAGCAGTTTCCTCTTCCACAAAGTCTTGGAGGGCAAAATCAAGTTCCTCTACTACAAGCTCGGCATCAAGCGTTTCACCCTTCATGTGCATCCCTACGTCGCTGCCTACCTGAATCAAGGCATCCTAAGCCTGCGCCGCAAGTGGCAGCTCAAGTATGGTTTTGGGGTCAGCGTCATTCCAAGCCAGAAGCTTGCCTTCCTTCAATACGAGTTCTACGATAAGGACGGTCAGGAAATCGACATGAAGGAAGAAGTTGAAATCCGATGAAAAGGAAGTTGGCAAAACGGGTGTGTACCTTGCGTGCCCCCGCTTCATGCCAAAGTAGGGGCCTGATGTGAATAGAGGCAAATGAAAAGGATTCCTTATTTCGATTTGGCAAAGGGAGTCTGCATCCTTTTGGTTGTCTGGTTTCACCTTGGCGTTCATTCTGTTTTCGACCCATACCTTAATGCCGTCCGCATGCCTCTCTATGTCTTTTTGTCGGGTTTGTTCTTTAAGACATACGGCGGACTTCTTCAGTTGGTGCGCAAAAAGACAAAGAAGCTGCTCATTCCCTTCTTCTTCTTCTATCTCACCACATCTGTTTTGCTGCCAATAGCCGCTCACAAGGTCTTTGGAATAAATTTCAATACGGGGCAGGACTGGAGGCTGCTTTACGCATTTCTGACATACAGCGACTTCCCCAACATCCCATTGTGGTTTCTCTGGGGCCTTTTCATCCTTAATGTGTCGTTTTATGTGTTGCAGAAATACATAAAGTCAGAAATCCTGTTGGGGCTGTGTTGTCTGGGGCTGGGCATCCTGTTGGGGAACGTCCTGACACTGCCTGCCTCTGTCAGCAGGGCTTTCAGCTACTTCTTTTATTTCTACCTTGGGTACATGGTTACGCGTCACGCGATAATGGAGAAGGTGTCTGTCCGGCATGTCTTGCCCGTGTCATTTCTTATGTTCCTTGTTTTGGGCTTATGCAATCCGACATCTGAGGTCTTGTCATACGTCTGGCAGAGCATGTTGTCCGTTACGGGAGTCCTGACACTTCTGCTGCTGTGTAAGCAAATCGAGTACTTGCCTTACGTTTCATACGTTGGCAGGTACTCCATCATGCTTCTCGTCACCCACGAACCGCTTATCAGGGTGCTGAGCCTCATGCACATCGACAATCCCTATGCCGGTTTCCTGATTCTGGCAGTGTCCTACCTTTTCATTATCCCCTTTATGCGGCGCTTCATGCCTCATGTAACGGCTCAAAAGTGAGTATTGTATAAAGCCCTTCCGGCAGGCTGGGGGAGGGTGTTAGCTGAATGCTTCGACCTCTGCGGAGTAGTGTCCGTAGATGTACTCCACGACCATGCGGCCGTAGCGACCTTGTTCGCTGACGAGGCATGAAACGAGACCCATCGTCCAGCGCCAGTTGACTTCGATGCAGGGGCAGATGCCCTCCTCGGCCAACATCATGTCGATGCCGACGGGGCCGCTGTAGTCGAAGCGGCGCAGACGCTCTTCCCACCAGCGACGAATCTCCTGAAGGTATTGCAAGGGGATATATTGTGCCAGCCATGCGAGCTTCTGCCCTTCCGGTGCCACCCAGTTGCCTAAGTAAGCACCTCGTTCGTTGGTGTAGAAGAGGGAAAGCCCTTTGTACTCGACACCGCCCTTGCCGTCAAGCCAGAACTCCAGGGCGAAATCGGCAATCTTGTGCAAGAACTTCTCCACGACAATGCTACCCTGCTGACGAAGGATGCGGCGAACCCAACTTGAGTCCTCTCCCTTTAAGGGAGAGTTAGAGAGGGTCTTCAGCCCTCTTCCGCTGCTACTCCAAGGCGATTTCAACAGGACATTTCTTATTCTCTTATTTTCTTCATTCCTCATTTTCCCGACCGCTTCCTCGACCTCCTCCATGCTTTGGCAAAGCGTGGATTCGCCCACAATGTGTCCGTCGAGAGGAAGTTGTTCGCGAAGCTCCTGCAAGAGAGAGACGGCTGTTCGTCGATGCGAGAGTTGTCTGATGTGCTCTATCCTTTCGGCAGAAGGCAGAAGCGACGCCTGAACGCCTGCCTGCTTCAGTTGATGGCAAAGCGCAGGACTCCAGCCCCAGGGCAAGATGCGCGTGTCGTCGGCAAGGCACAAACGGTCTTCGCCATTCCAGACGATGTCGTCCTCCTTTGCCCACCATTGCGGCAGCCACCACAGTTCGCGCCGCATCTGCTGAATCTGTGCAGGAGGCGTATAGCCGGGGTGCCCGTCGGCAAGCGCCATATCGTTCTCAGGATTGAAGACAAATAAATAGTTCATAGTCCATAGTTATGAGTTCATAGTTATGAGTTCATAGTCCATATGTTGGCTGAGTTTGCAGGGCGTAGCCTTAACTATGGACTATGAACTATGGACTATGAACTAATCTTGGCTCCTGTGTAGTAGTGTTTCAGTATCTCTTTGTAGCTGTAGCCTTGCTCGCCCATGACGGCGGCACCGATTTGGCAGAGGCCTACGCCGTGGCCCCAGCCGCGCCCGTGAAGGATGAAGCGACCCGGGATGCCGTCGCTGACATTCCTTGTCTCGACGGTGAAGGCGCTGCTCTTCAGAGTTGATGTGCTGAGCATACGGCGAACCTCAAGCTCCTTGCCGATGACGAATTCCCTTTCCTTGCCGATAATGCGCAGTTTGCTGATGTGTCCGCCTGGTCCCTTCTCGACAATCTCCATGCCCAGGATTGGTCCGAGTTCCATCTTCAGGTGCTTGCAGATGCGGTCGTGTATCTCTTCTTGCGACAGCTCTTCCGTCCAATCGTAGAAGTCGCGTGTCTCGAGGTCGTAGTCGTTGAGCACTTGGCGAAGAATCTTTTTGTTGTTTGTGTTGCAGAAAGGATCTTTGACAGAGCGCAGGTAAGGCACCTTGATGTTCTCCCAGCAGTACTGGAATTCGTTTGTCTGTCCGCCGCAGCACTTGCCGAAGCGTGTGTCGCATATCTTCCCGTCGTACATCAGCACCTGTCCCCGGGTGGCGTTCACAGCTTCTGCAACCTGCGGATTGCTGGCGCGGGTGATGCCCTGATAGCGCTGGCAGTGGTCGTCAGCACAGACGTCGAAGATGGTGTGGTCTTCCCTGTCGTACCAGCGGATGCTTTCGCCCTCGCCTTTGACGAAGGAGAAGAAGGGGGCAGGCTGGCCGGCTCGCTCTTGTCTTCTCTGCATCTGGGCATAGAGCCAGCTGCGGCTGATGACGGCAGAGGCTTTCAGGAACTCCAGGGAGCAACTGCTCTTCATCTCGCTGCTGATGACGCTCGTCAGGTAATCCTCGACAGGCAGGATGTTGATGGCGACTATCTTGTCTTCATCAACGACGAGCTTGAGGATGCCTTGGAAAGTCTGTGACTCCTGTCGTTCCCAGTGGAACTTTTGGCCGATGGTGACATTATGAAGCGTAAATGCCCCCTCCCCACGGAATGTCAACTCCTGATATACATTGCCTCCCCAGCGGATGCCGCCCTCGGTGTATTCTGCCGTTTGCTCACCTATGACCTCGTTGCCTTTCGCTTGATAGGGCGTGTTCATGCAGAAACGAATGACCGTGTCCTTCATAATGCCGACAGAGACGGAAGACCCTTCCAAACCTCCCCGAGGAGAGGCTTCCGTTCTCTCCCCTTCGGGGGAGTTGGAGGGGGGCTGGAGATCTGTGAGGCTTTCTATTACTGGCTTCAGCTCCTCTTCGCTCAAGGTTACTTCCTGCAAGATACTTACTGCCTTCTCTGCCGTCAACGTCTTGAAGTCCTCTTCTCTTGGCGTGATGAAGAGGCCGCACATGTCAAGTGCGCCGGGGCTTATCAGCAACTGCTCCTTGCCCTCGGCATAGTAGCAGTCGGGACGGTGCTTGCTGCGAGGGAAGATGAGTGTGACGATTTCGTCGGGATGGCTCGAAGTGCCCTCCTGTCGCCAGCAGACGATATTGAGGCGCGGCTCCGTCTCGTCGCCCACAATTGGCAGGGCCTTATAGACCCGCTGGCAGAGGAGGCTGTCGCTCTCGGCTGGCAGGCTTCTTATCACAAAGACGGGACAGGCATAGCCCTCCAAGAGGTAAAGCCCCATGCGGCTGCCCACGTTGCCCGCCTCTTCCATCGATGCCACCTGTTCGCCCGTCAAAGGATAGAGCTTCCGCAACCCCTTTTCGTACATTGTCCAGTCTCGTTCCAGTGGCACGATGCCTCTACTTCCTGCTTGAAGGTGCATGTGGTCGGGACACGACGCGCCGCACAGTGGGCCGTTGTAGAAAACGATATGCTTGGGCATATCCCACGCCATGCGGCGGAGCGTGGCGAATGAGCTGTAGATGCTCTGCGGAGTGTGTCTTCGCATTGGGATGGTGAAGTGCTGAGGCAGGATGGGGTAGGGGTTGACGAGAATCTGATAATGCTTCTCCGTCATCAGCTTGTGCTGCTCCTTCGGTCTGTTCTGGTCGCAAAGGAAGCATGGGCGTTGGCTGATGCTTTTCTTGTCGATAGCGGCACCAGTAGAGACGATGCGGGCAGGGTTCCATTGGACGAGGAGAGACAAACCAGACCCTCTCCCGACCTCTCCCTTGTAGGGAGAGGAATTGATAGTATAGCCACAGAAAAAGTAACCACTCCCCTCCCTACAAGGGAGGGGTCGGGAGAGGGTCTGCTCCAACGCCTTGTATCTTTCGGCGGCTTCGGGCCATTCCTGCAATTCCTTTTGGAAGAAAGCCTCAATTTCCTTTGCCGTCACCTTGTGCTGCCAAAGCTGGTTGAGTTGCTGACGCGCCTTGATTTCGAGGGTGCGCAGATGGTCTTTGTAGGTGTTGTTCTTGTTAATCTTGTCTTGGCTTAATGCTGCGTCGCTGTTGCCTTCCCAGCGACGGCACAGGTACACCTCATCGTAGATGCGACCGATGCGATACCTGCGGCTTATCATCAGGCCGAGCGCATAGTCCTCCCCATAACTGGTGTTCGGTATCTGAAGCTCTCGGAGGACAGGCGTGAAGAAGGCACGAGGCGCACCAAGGCCATTGATGCGGAGCGCATTGTTGCGTCCGTTCTGCAACGTCCATTCGCGGTGGTCGATGAGGCCTGGCGGCAGGGTGTTCAGTTGGAAGTCGCACATCCTGTACGAGCCAATTACCATCGCTGCGCCCTCGGCATAGAAGGTATCCACCATGCGCTGCAAGGTATGAGGCGAGGAGTAGAGGTCGTCGCTGTCAAGTTGCACTACGAAACGTCCCACCTGCGGATGATGTACCGCCAAGTTCCAGCAGCCGCCGATGCCGAGGTCGTCGCGGTCGGGGATGAGGTGGATGAGCGAAGCCCCCTCCCCGCTCCCCCTTTGGGGGAGTGCTTTGTTTATCTTCTCCGTCGTTCCGTCTGTGGAATGGTTGTCGATGACGATGACGTTGAAGGGGAAGGTTGTCTCCTGCTCGAGAGCCGAACGGATAGCATCTTCTATGGTGCGCTCACGGTTGCGGACGGGAATGATGACCGAAGCCTCGACTGCGAACTCACCTTCCGAGAGGTTCACCTCGTCGTACTCGTCGCCGTGCAGATAGGCGTTCAAGGCGCGAAGATGCCGCGTGCAAGCCCGCTCCATCTCGACTTGCCTGCTGCGGTTGCGCGGGTCAACATAGTCGAACTGCTTCTGCCCGCTCAGCCTCGTATCATGCTCAACTTCAGTATAAAGGAACTCATCGACGTGCAGGGGCAACTGCTTCCGGCTGATAAAGAGGCGCAGGTCATAGAGTGCCGCGAACTGATAGTTGTGAAGGTTCTCCTGCGCGACGTACTCCTTCAGCACCTCCGTGCGGAACAGAAGCACACTGCCCATCTGGAAGTCATCGCGAACGGAGCCGAGTTGGTAGTCAATGAGGGGAGCGGGGAGGGGGCTGATGGGGAGTGTGCGTTTGTAGTGGTCGCTGTATATCATCAGCGCCCCGCTGTCCTCGGCAATCGTGAGGAGTCGTGTCAAGGCGTGATAGCCGAGCTGCAGGGTGTCATACTTCGTATATAATAATGTATAGGGAGCTGTCGCTGTCTCTGCGATGAAGCGTATCGTCTTGGTGTTGCCTGGACCGTCTTCGCGCAGGAAGTTCACCTCTTTCACGTTCTCGTCAGCCAGCAGGCCGTCCAGCGTCCCTTTGACTTGCTCGTCGCTCTGCCAGGGGATAAAGCAGTCGATATGTTTCATAGTTGGATAATGTTATTTGATAACTACTTTCTTGCCGTTATGGATGTAGATACCCTTTGGTAATTTACTATTTACTATTTTATGGCCGATAAGGTCGTACCAGGCTTTTGAATAATCGGAATAGTCAGAGTATTCTGAATAGTCAGAGTCTTTGGAGCACTCCCCGATGCCTGTGACGATGACGGTTCCTTCATCTGTCTCTTCGGTAATCTCGTAGATGAGCGGCGGCTTTGATGTCCAGCTTATCTTTGCGGCAACGGCGAGGGGATAGGAGGTGAGGTCGAAGCGAGAGACATAACCTGTCAGAGGACCAAGTTCAGTCCATTGACCATTATCTGTCGTGACATAGACCTTTGCGTTGGACTGCTTGCTTCCGTCCTGATAGATGGTGAGCGACTTTGTGTAGTGCTGCGAACGGAAATTCCAAAGAACAGCTCCCTTCCGGCTCCCTCTTTGGGGGAGTGCTGTTGCGCCGTCGGCATCGGCGAGTTCCTTAATGGTCCTACCGTCGGCATCGGTGGCAAGGCCTTGGTGGGCTTCCTCGAAGAGGCGGCCGTTCACTTCAATTTCGTAGATACGGAGCCAGTTCGTCGTCTTTGGCGTGGCGAGGTAGAGGCGGACGTATCGTGCCGACTTGCCTCCGCCGTCGAAGTCGCAGTAGGTCATCACGTCGTTATAGACCACGTTGTGCTCATCCTCGAGCGTATAGTTTGTGTTTGTTGTGCCGCTGATGGGGATGCTTTCCCAGGTCTTCCCGTCCTCGGAGAGTTGCACGAGGCCGGCTGTCATGTAGTCGCCGTTCTCTGTTCCCATGCAGATGCGCACGTCGTTGACAGGCAAAGACTTACGGAGCCTCACGGTATAGGCATCTCCATCCTCTTGGTTGCGCCTGATGCAAGTCCAGGTGTCGTAGTCGCCATCAATCATGTACTTCTCCGTGTGCCCGTCGTAGAAGCCGGCGCTGCATTGCGGTGTGGTGGCTGACACAGGCTTCAGCTTGACGGGGAGCGTGAGGCTGAACTCTGTCTTGGAAATTGTCAGCACACGCGCCTCGGCAGAGGGATTGAGCAGGATGACATATTTAACATGCTCAGTGGGAAGGGGGGCGCCCTGCTGCATCGTCATCCATTGTTTGCCATTAGAAGACCAAAGCACTTCGTAGTTCTCCCAAAGCGTGTCCGCCACGGCAATGTCCTCAAGCTGTGTCGCTTCGGGAAGGGATATGCCGACGTAGTCGCCCTGGTTCATCACAACGGGCTGGGACAGTTTGATATAGGCAGAGCCGGTGGTGCTGGAATACGAGGCAGAGCCGTTTATGTCCTCGCGGTTGCTCACAATGCTGGGACCTGTGGCATTGAGGTTTGTGAAGTAATCCTTGCCGAGCGCATTCTCGGAGAACCATTCCACGAAGGGCATCATTGCTTCCTGTGCAGGCTCTGCGTAGCGGGTGGAGAGGCGGATGCTACTGCCCATGCCGGTAAGGATGTCAAAGGCAAAGCGCGAGTCAGTGCCAAGCCCGCCCACATAGTTCATCTCCTCGACGAAGGCTTCCCACTTGTCGTCGTCGTTTGGCGTGACGACGAGGGATGAAAGCTTGGCAATCTCCTGAGCCATCGCCTCGAGCTTCAGGAGCCAGGGCTTGATGTCCTTGTAAAAGAGGCTTTGGCTCTCGTCTTCCGATGCTTCAAGGGTGTGCAGCTCTTGGCAGGCGACGAGGATATTCTGAACCTCTGTCACCATCGCCTCTGTCGGAGGGTTGCCCTTGCCCAGTGCTGTCTTGAAGCGCGCGGCAAGCGTGTTGAAGGCCGATGCGTCGAAGTAGCACAGGTAGGGCGCAAGGAGGCGAAGAGCATCGGCATGTTCCTTCCCCACCACGGCTGGGAGTGCGGCTTCCCAAGCGCTCATGTTGTCGAAAGCGGCATTGTTCCAAGTGTAGTCGCCCACGCCGAACAGCGCAATCTTCGACACTTCGCCCTGCTGCATGGGATTGATGATGATGGTCATTGCGTCCTGAAGGTTGGCTTCGAGGCGTGCGTCACTGCTGATGCGCGGATGCACGTTGAAGTTGGAGTAGGTGTCGAGCGGGAAGAGCTTCGTCACGTCCTGGTCATTGCAGGGATAGTTCCACCACCAGGCCACTTTGCGCCCGAGGTAGTTCTTGCCCTTCTGCAGGTCGCTCGTGTTGGGCACCGACCACGTCCTCGTTCCGGTGATGTAGATGTCCACCTTCGCCGGCGTAGAGCGCAGGGCATTGTAGAACTTCTGGCGGTTCTCCTCGGTGGATTGGTTGAAGTTATAGACCTGCGGCACGACATTCAGGGGCTTCACCGTGTCTTCTGGGGCGGCTCCCTCCTTGTTCCACTTCTGGTCGATGAGGTTCTGCACTTCCGTTATCCGGTTGGCATTGAGCTGCAGGATGGCGTCGTCGGTCGGTATGCCCACATCATCGACGCAAATGCCGAATTGGCGCACGCCGAGGCGGTACATGTTCTGGAACTTCGTCATGATTTTCGAGACGACGGTGGTGTTGCTGGCATTGGTGAAGTTCGACCCCGGATGGATGGCCCAGATGAAGTTGACCTTGCACTGGTGCGCCACCTTCGTGATGTCGCGGAGCATGCTCTGGGACAGGTAGCCCAGTTTCCGCTGCTCCGCTGTGATGCTTGTCGGATAGGCTTGGTCCCATTTCTGCGAATGGTAGGGGTCGCTCTTGGCACCGTACATATACATGTTCAGCTTGTAGCGTGCCATGAAGCGGAAGAGGTCTTTCGTCACCTCAGCGCTGTAGGGCACACCGTAGTAGCCCTCGATGATGCCTCGGTTCTTCACGTCGGCGTAGTCCTGTATCTCGCCGCAGACGATAGTACCTCCGCCCTCCGTCAGGGGGAGTTCCGTGTCGAGGATTTGCTCAAGGGAAGCTAGGCCGTAGAACGTGGCGTCCGTGTTCTCGCCAACGATGAGGATGTCTGCTTCGCCACCGTCCTGCCTCCCGATGGAAATGTTGTGACGGTCGTACTTCTTCGGCGTCGTGAGGCTGCTCTGCACGCCAAGTCGGAGCACCGCCTGCCCCTCTGCCGGTACATCGGCGAAGACTGCCGTCCTGCCGTGCTCCTCAAGCACCTCAACCGCACGGTCTCGCGTATATTGGTCAATGCCGTCCTCGGCGATGATGCTCACCGTCTCGGTGACAATGGCGGTTTGGTCAGTCAGGGAAGTTAGGTGGGGAATGGGGTGAATGCCGTAAGGATTGGTTCCTGAACCGGTCGAAGAATTTTGTGCTCCGAGGGGACTAAAATGAAAAAGTATAAGTGTAAAGCAAAAAATGAATATGGCAAGTCTTCTCATTTGACAGTTTCACGAGTTGTGGTTTTATTGTTTACGCCACAAAGATACGAAAAAAACGTGAAAAATGAATCAACAGGTTACAATTTTTTTGCTTTTGACAGAGGTGAAGTGCCTCAGTCCTCCTAATCAAATTTTACGCAGGACTGCAGTCCGCCTATAATTTACCTATGGAAGGACTGCAGTACCACCGCGGTGGGACTCCAGTCCTCCCATAGTGGTACTAAAGTCCAACCACGGTGGGACGAGCCTGTATCCGTGCTGTTTATGTCCAGCCTTCGAGGTCAGCTTCGGGGAAGAGGCTGGGATTGAATGTCGGCTCCTTGCCCTTGCTGCGCTGCTCCTTGAAGTCCTTCAGGAGGCGGAAGGCGTAACGGCTCAAGAGCAGGACGGCGATGAGGTTCGTGATGGTCATCAGTGCCATTGCGAGATCCACGATGCCCCAGGCCTGCTGCAAGGTCATAAAGCCGCCCAGCAGCACCATCACGCCGCTCAACAGGCGGAACAGCGTCACCGCCCAGGGCTTGCCCGTAATGTAGCGGATGTTCGTCTCGCCATAGAAATAGTTGGCAATGATGGTCGAGTAGGCAAACAGGAAGATGGCAGCCAACAGGAACCAGCCGCCGAAGCTGCCAAGGTGGTGCTCCATCGCGTGACCCGTGAGGATGATGCCGTCGTCGCCGCAGTCGTAGAGTCCGCTCAACAGGATGATGAAGGCGGTGCAGGTGCATATGACGAGGGTGTCGGTGAAGACGCCGAGGCTCTGCAGGAGGCCTTGATAGACGGGATGCGGAATGGTGGCAGTGGCAGCGGCATTCGGGGCACTGCCCTCACCGGCTTCGTTCGAGAAGAGACCGCGCTTCACGCCCTGCATGATGGCGATGCCGACAGCGCCGCCAGCTGCCTGCTCCCATCCGAAAGCACTCTTCACGATGAGGCTCAGCATGGCCGGTATCTGTGTGAAGTTCACGGCAAGGATGTAGAGTGCCAACAGGATGTAGCCGATAGCCATGAAAGGCACGACCATCGCGCAGAAGCGGGCAATGCGCTGAATGCCGCCGAAGATGATGAGCAAGGTCATCAGAGCCAGTCCGCCTGCCACATACTTCATAGGAACATGGAAAGTGTTGCTGAGCGCGTCGCAAAGGGTGTTGCTCTGCACAAGCTGGTTGGCAAGGCCGAAGCCATATATAATAAGGAAGGCAAAGAGGATGCCCATCCAAGGTTGCTTCAGGCCGTACTTCATGTAGTAGGCGGGACCTCCGTAGAAGCTGTCCTTGCCGTGCCGCTTGAAGAGCTGGGCAAGTGTCGCCTCCATGAAAGCCGTACTTGCTCCCAGCAAAGCCATCACCCACATCCAGAACACAGCACCCGGTCCGCCTACGAAGATGGCACTCGCCACACCAGCCAGGTTGCCCGTGCCCACTCTTGAAGAAAGGCTGATGGCAAAGGCTTGGAAGGAGGAAATAGACAGACCCTCTCCCCACCTCTCCCTTGTAGGGAGAGGAGTGGTTACATCATCCCCCTCAACACGTTTGTCAGTATCTGCTCCTCTCCCTACAAGGGAGAGGCGGGGAGAGGGTCTTAGATTCTTGAGCATCGTCGGCAACATCGTGAACTGCACGCCACGAAGGTTCCAAGTGAAATAAAGCGCACAACCCACCAGCATCGTGATAACGATGTAGGTCCACAACGCATCGCTTATCGCAGCGATGATGTCAAACTTTATAAACTCGAGGTTCAAGAAGTATTCCATGTCAATAACAATGAACTATGCACTATGAACTATGAACTAAGAGCTCATCACCACCGCTTCTTTCTTGCAGCCGTCGACCTTGATGGTGAGAGGCTGGGGCAAGCGGACGTGGCGGACGTGTTCTGTCTCTTGGACGGCGGGCAGCGCGTCGAGGACTTCCTGCCGGTAGATGCCGTCGCCTCGGTAGGCGTTGATGGTCAGGTAGCAGACACCAAGCGACGTGAGGTTCTGGAAGAAGTGAGTTCCTTGGCTGGGGTCAACCTGGAAGCTGTCAAGCCCTGCCTCCACGATGACTTGTGCCGCGCTGATGTGCGACCACTTGACAGGAATGCCGAGCCAGGGGTCGCTGCTTCCCCAACGACCAGGTCCGATGAGGAGGTAGGAAGGAGCACCAGCCCCCTCCTGCTCCCCCTTTGGGGGAGTGTCCAATCTGCAATCCTCTTTGCTTCCTAAGCACTCCCCCAAAGGGGGAGCGGGGAGGGGGCTGGCTGGGGCTGTGGGCTGGTTTAGGAACCCCCTGTTTATCTTCTCTATCTCTTCGGCGATGGCGGGATTGTTCCCCGGCGTGTAGCCGTCGGTCTTGACGTAGACGATGTCCTGAATGTCGGTATAGATGCCGTGGCCGATGGCTGAATGTGAGCGCAAGAGGCAGTCCTCGTCGGGAATCGCGGTGAGGTCTTCGTCAAGCTCCATGCGGTTGTCCACCATCGGACGAATCTGCAGGAGGCAGAACTCGCCGGTGCGGTCGGCGTGCAGGTTGACGGCAAACTCAATCTCGACGGGTCGCTTCATCTCGTCCTGACCGTACTTCAATACTTTGCGCATCAGCTCTGCCAAGGGGAAGACGTCGCTCTGCAGGACACCCGCGAAGGAGATTATCTTGCGGTTGCGCCCCTCGTAGTAGCCGTCATAGATGCACTGGTCAAAGGGGTCGTAGGTCGAGCAAATCCATTGGAGCGTGCCGTCGCCTTCTGCCTCGCGGACAGGTACTTTGATGAGGTTGAAGCCGTCGTTGACGCTCATTTCACCTGCCTCCTTGGAACTCAAGGCACGAAGGGCGAGGAAGTGTGTCTGGGTGTCGCGCAGGGCAATCTCCATCTCGCTCATCTGCAAGACCTGATGCGGATGTGCGGGACAGACGCGGAGACTCGTGCCGCCGTCCACAATGTACTTGCCGAGACCCATTGCCAGCGAGACAGTTCCCTCTTCGGCTTTCTCGTCGCCGATGGGGTAGTAGTTGATGCTGCGTGCCACGCCGCTGATGACGGGATAGAACCTGCCGTTGTGCTCCTCGCCCACCACCTCTTGCAGGATGACGGCCATCTTCTCCTGGTCGATGACGTTGCTTGTCGCCGTCATGTAGTCCTTGCTGCTCCGATAGAACACACTCGCATATACGGCTTTGATGGCTTCCGAGAGCATCGAGAGACGCTCGTAGCGGTCGTGCGCCGCAGGTATCATGTAGGTGCTATAGACGCCGGCGAAAGGTTGGTAGTGCGAGTCTTCGAGGAGGCTTGAGGAACGTATCGCGATAGGACCATCGACGACATCGAGGAAGGCTTCCATGTCGCCGACCAACCTCATGGGCAATCTTGCACGAAGGAAGTGCTGCAGTATTTCTTCGTCGGGGATGTCGCTGAGAGCCAGTTGGTAGAGGTCGTTGGTGTCCATGAACTCGTCGAAGATGTCAGTGCAGAGCACGACGGTCTTCGGGATGCAGACCGTCACGCCCTCCTTCTCGTTGAGGTCGGTGTGCCGTCCAAGCAGATGGTCGATGAATGCGAGGCCGCGTCCCTTGCCGCCCAGACTGCCTTCGCCGATGCGGGCGAAGTTGCTGTACTGGTCGAAACGCTCCCTCTGGAAGACTGCCACGACGCCCTGGTTCTTCATCCTTCGGTAGGCGACGATGGCGTCAAGGATAATCGCGCGGTGTGCGTCCACGTCCTGCAAGCTCTCCCAAGTGATACCCTTCAGGAACTCGGAGATGGGGAAGAGCGCACGGCTGGCAAGCCATCGGCTCACGTTGTTGTGGGAGATATGGTAGAGCAGGCTTCGCGTGGGCAGCGTCATGATGTTGTTCTGCAAGTCCTTCAGGTTGTGCAGGCGTGCCACTTCCTCCATCGTGTCGGGGTCGCGGAAGATGAAGTCGCCGAAGCCGAAATAGTCGCGCAGGTGGTCGCGCAGGTCAACGTCAATCTTCTTGGAGTTCTTGTCGATGAAGCTTGCGTGGCATTCCTTTGCCAGCCGCTCATTCTCTGTCTCGCTCGAATCGAGGATGAGGGGCACATACGGGTCGCGGGCACGGATGGCGCTGAGCAGCTTGAAGCCCGCATCCGCCACCTTCTCGCCTCCATGCGTCATGGGGAAGCGGCAGTCGCTGATGACACCCAGCGTGTTGTCGGCAAAGCGGTTGTAGAGCAGCCACGCCTCTTCGTAGTTGCGCGCCAGCACAATCTTCGGCCGTCCGCGCATTCGCAGCATCTCGAGGCTTGTATTGAGGGCTTCGGTGGCAAAAGCGAGGCTCTGTTCCAGCACGAACTTGTAGAGTGCAGGCAGGATGCTCGAGTAGAACCTGATGCCGTCCTCCACGACCAGCAGCATCTGCACACCTGCCGATTTGATGTCGTGCTCCAGGTTCATGCGGTCCTCCATCAACTTGATGATGGAGAGCAGCAGCTCCGTGTTGCCTAACCAGCAGAAGACGTACTCGAAGGCGCTCAAGTCCTCGTTCTGCATACGTTTTGTGATGCCGTGGCTGAAGGGCGTCAGCACCACGATGGGCGTCATCGGGTAGTGGTGCTTGATTTCGCGGGCAATGTCGAAAACCGAGTTGTCCTCGGCAGCAGGCATCACGATAACGAGGTTCACCTGCCCTCCCGCCATTGTCTGCTCGGCCTCCTCGCGGCTGTGTACCTGCAGGAAGCGTGGCGGGAAGCGAAGTCCCAGCTTGGCGTATTCCGAGAAGATTTTCTCATCTACTCGCCCGTCGTCTTCGAGCATGAAGGCATCGTAGGGATTGGCGATGAGCAGCACGTTATACACGCGGTTGAGCATCAGGTCAACGAAGGAGGTATCTTTCAGAGTCATCTTTGTTATTTACAATTTTACAATTTACTATTTAATTGCGTACAAAGGTACGAATTATTCTTCATACAGCCAAACATTCGGGGCAAAACCACTTGTTCTGTAAAAATAAACAAGAGAGCGTGTCTGTTATTTTGACATGCTCTCTTTTCTTGGTGTTGCGGTTGTTGCAGGTGTTGCAGTTGTTGCGATTGCTTTCATTTCCGGCTCTGTTCAAATTGGGCCGAAGCCCATGCAGCTTGTAGTTGTGATGGCTGTCAGGGCGGCGGTAACGGCAGCCACGATGACCTTCAGGATGACTTCCCAGATGTTGTTCTTTTTCATAATGGTTATTGGTTATAGGTTATTGGATGCTTTAGCACCAAGGCGCGATTGTAGTCGCGGATTCCAATTTATTTATAATTTAGCCATTTGGCAATTTTTCCCTCGTTCTGGCGGATTTGCAATCCGCCAGCATCGAATATAAGCATTTGCAATGCGATAGACA
>JAFXZK010000084.1 GCA_017541265.1 Bacteroidaceae bacterium
CCCCGGATGGGGAAATCCTGGATGACATGATATTCACCGAAACCATGTGAGATGACGGAGGAGTTCTTCTTGTCCTCACGCATCTGAACCTTCTTCTCGTCAAGGTAAATGTCGAAACGAGTGGCAGTCTTCTCAAACCTTGCAATGTCAAAGTTGTCTATCAGTACATCTGGGAGTATCTCCCTAAGCAACTTGGTATGTTCCATGCTGCAAAGGTACAACTTTATTCTTGATTAGCCAAGCCTCTGCCAACCGGGAAAATCCGCTGACCCCGGCTTTGCCGCCTGAGCGAAGCGAAGAACCACGACCTCGGTCGTTGGTGAAAGCCCATACAAAGCAAAAGCCCGAATCTCTTCGGACTTTGCGCTTCAGGATGGGCTTGAACCAACGACCCCATGATTAACAGTCATGTGCTCTAACCAACTGAGCTACTGAAGCAGGTTTTTTGCAAATGCGGTGCAAAGGTACAACAAAAAATGGAAAGTGCAAAAGGAAAAGCGAAAAATTTTTTGTTTATATGCTGTTTTTTCTTTTTCCCCACTCTTTTTCCCTAATCTCTAATCCCTAATCCCTAATCTTTTTATATCTTTGCAGAAAAATTCGCACGATATGGAGAAAATAATCGGAATTGGCAATGCGCTGGTGGATATCTTGGTTCGTTTGGAGGACGAGACACTCCTGGAGCAGATGCAGTTGCCAAAGGGAGGCATGACGCTGATTGATGAGGCTCGGCAGAAGAGGCTGCGTGCCTGTATGGAGGGGCTTAAAGTGGAGCAGGCGACAGGCGGCAGTGCAGGCAATGCAATGCTTGCCTTGGCTCGTCTGGGCGGCAAGGCTGGCTTTGTCGGCAAGGTTGGCCGCGATGCCCTTGGCAAGTTCTATGCCGACAATTGCAAAGCTGTGGGTATTGATGCCCGTCTGTTGCAATGCGGTCTGCCGACAGGTGTGGCCAATACCTTCATCACTCCCGACGGCGAACGTACCTTTGGCACATGTCTCGGTGCAGCTGCCACATTGCAGGCAAGCGACATCACGCCGGAACTCTTCGAGGGTGTCAGCATGGCGCACATCGAAGGCTATCTGGTGCAGAACCACGAACTGATGGAAGCCATCTGCCAGACGGCAATGGAAATGAGCGTGCAGCTCAGCCTCGACCTTGCCAGCTACAATGTCGTTGCTGCTGACCTGCCTTTCTTCCGCCATTTGGTGCAGGACTATATAGACGTCGTCTTTGCCAACGAAGAGGAGGCTGCGGCTTTCACCGGTCAGAGAGACCCTCTGGAGGCATTACGGGCGATAGCCGCCTACAAGTGCCTGGCTGTGGTGAAGCTTGGCAGCAAAGGCTCCAGTGCAAGGCTTGGCGACGAAGAAGTCTTCGTAGAAGCAAGGAAGGTGCCTGTGGTTGACACGACGGCAGCAGGCGACTTCTTTGCCGGAGGCTTCCTGTATGCCTTGGACAAAGGTGCCTCTTTGAAGGACTGCCTCAACCTTGGCACACTTCTTGCAGGATACATTATAGGGGTGGTAGGTACGAGACTGCCGGAAGAAGAGTGGAAAAGCCTCACCCTAACCCTCTCCAAGGAGAGGGGATTCAAATAGTAATGAACAATAAGAATATAGTATGTCAAAAGCCAAAACAAATCATATTCTCCCCCTACAAGGGGGAGTTAGAGGGGGTCTTATATATATATTAATAATGTGTATGCTGCCGCTCTCAATGGCAGCGCAGAAGAAGGAGAACGCCAACTCTGCCATTAGCAGGAACCTGGAACTCTTCAATGACATCTACAAGCAGCTCGACCTCTTCTATGTCGATTCGCTCAATGCCGACACGGTGATAGGGTGGGGCATCCGATCCATGCTGCAGCAGGTTGACCCCTTCACCGACTACTATCCCGATGAGGATGAGGACCTTCGCCAGATGGCAACAGGCAAGTATGCCGGCATCGGCAGCGTGATACGCTACCACAGAAAGGAGCAACGAGCCGTCATCGCCGAACCCTACGAAGGGACGCCCAGCCAGCAGGCAGGCATTCAGGCAGGCGACGTCATCCTCTCCATCGACGGCAAGGACGTGAAGGGAATGTTGACACCCAAGGTGAGCAGTATGCTCAGAGGTGAGGCAGGCACGACCTTCGAGCTGAAAGTTCGGCGCGGTCAGGAGGAAAAATCGTTCCTCATCACACGCCAGACAATACAACTGCCACAGATACCGTATGCCGGTATGCTTGGGGACGGAAAGACGGGCTACATACTCCTGACAGGCTTCACCGAGGGTGCTTGCCGCGAGGTGCGCCAAGCCCTTGATGATGTGCGCAGCCAGGGTGCTCAGCGTCTTGTGTTTGACTTGCGCGGCAATCCTGGCGGTGCGGTCAACGAGGCTGTCGATATTGCCAATCTCTTCCTGCCGAAGGGCAAGAAGGTCGTCTATACGAAAGGCAAGATGACGCGCACGAACCGCGAGTACTATACAGCCACAGAGCCTGTGGACAGCCTCATGCCAGTTGTCGTGCTTGTCGATGGCGGCTCTGCTTCTGCCTCCGAAATTGTGGCAGGTGCCTTGCAGGACTTCGACCGTGCTGTCATCATGGGAATCCGCACCTACGGCAAAGGTCTGGTGCAGATGATGCGCGAAGTGCCCTATCACGGTACGCTCAAGCTCACGACCAGCCGCTATTACATCCCCAGCGGACGCTGCATCCAGGCCTACGACTACCGCCACCTGAATGCCGACGGCTCGGCTGGCACGGTGCCCGACAGCCTGACGAAGGTCTTCCATACGGCGGGAGGCCGCGAAGTGCGCGACGGCGGAGGCATCAAGCCTGATGTGGAGGTCAAGCCCGACAGCCTGCCTACGATTGTGTCCGAGTTGGTGAACAGCGACGAGTTCTTCGACTACGTCACGCACTTTTGCCATGCACATCCAACCATTCCGCCCGTCGGCGAGTTCCGTCTGAGCGATGAGGATTACGCCACTTTTGCTGACAGCATTGGGCGGAGCGGTTTCGAGGCAGGCAAGCCGGCCAAGGAACTGCTCAAGGTGCTACGCGACGTCATCAAGCGCGAAGGCTATCAGGAGGCGGCACAGGCGGAGCTTGATGCCTTGGAGGGCAAGCTGACCTATGATGTCCGAGCCGATTTGCTGCGCTTCCGCAAGGAGGTGGAACCCTATCTTTGCGACGAGATAGTGAACCGCTACTATTATCAAAGGGGCAGCGTCCAGCAGCAGCTCATTGACGACCCTTGCATCGAACGTGCCTTGCAAGTGCTTGCGAGTGACGAATACAATAAGGTATTGACCCCCTAACCCCTTTAGGGGAAACACGTCGTTCTGTCGGATTTGCAATCCGACAGTATAGAATATAGGGATTTATAATCCCGACATAATATATAAATCGCATTACAAATGCTAATACTCTGGTTCGGTCGGATTGCAAATCCGACCGAACGACAGGGGAATATAAAAGCAATGAATAGGATAATAAATAAGGTGTTGTCTTTCCTCCCCCTAAAAGGGGTCGGGGGGTCTCTTCTTTGCCTCTGCCTTACTGCCCAAGCACAGGTCGATTCCTTGCAGCAGGATAGCATCGTGCGTGTGCTTGCCATCGGCAACAGCTTCTCGCAGGATGCTGTGGAGCAGTATCTTTGGAATTTGGCCGAGGAAGCAGGCGTGAAGATGATTATCGGCAACGCCTATCGTGGCGGTCAGGGCTTCCAGTCGCACTGGATTGACGTCACGGAACAGAACAACACCTTCGAGTACCGCAAGGTGCAGGACGGCAAGCGCACCAACAGACCTCATTTTGCCCTTGCCGACATCATTACCGACGAGCCTTGGCAGTACATCACCTTCCAGCAAGTAAGCCAAGAGTCTGGCCTCACCACCACCTTCGAACCTTATCTGACCGAGCTTATCGGGTACACGCAAAGCCTTCAGACAAATCCTAACGCTATCTATGGCTATCACCAGACGTGGGCTTATTCGCACGACAGCACGCATGGCGGATTCGCCAACTACGGCAACCGGCAGGAGGTGATGTATGACAGCATCTGCCAGGCGGTACAATACGCTACAGCCATGCACCCGGAGCTGAGCTTTGTCGTGCCCAGCGGTACAGCCATCCAAAATGCACGTACCACCTATCTGGGCGACAACATGAACCGCGACGGCTATCATCTCGACCTGAAGATGGGACGCTATACGGCAGCCTGCGCCTGGTTGGAGACCATCACTGGCATCTCGCCTGTAGGCTTCAGCTACCGTCCGGAAGGCGTTGACTTCCTGACGGCTCACACCTGTCAGGTGGCGGCACATGAGGCTGTGATGCATCCCTATGAATGTACCGCTCTCGACCAGGAAGGGCTTCCTGCAGTCAATAACATTGTGCCGACTGGATTGATTAAGTTAAACTTCGGCCCAGACCAAACTACTGACCCAGCTTGGAACGACATCACACCTGCCCTGCGGACGCACACCAGCATCATCGACAGCAACATGAATGCCACGGGCATCCTTGTGACCTTTACCGGTGACTTCGGAGGCAGCAACAAGAACGGCGCAGCCTATACCACGACTCAAATGCTCATGCCTGCCGATGTGTCGCAGTCCAGTCTTTGGGGCTATGCCACGGGGAAGTTTGGCGGCGGCAGCCCTCGGCAGAGCGCCACGCTTCGCCTGAGCCATCTCAATCCCGAGTTGACGTACGACTTCACCTTCTTTTCCTCGCGCGACAATTGTCAGGACTTCCGCCAGACCAGCTTCATCCTTCAGGGCGAGGACACCAAGGCCGACGCCTTGCAGTCCGCCAACAATGCTACAGCGACAATTGATATAAAGGATGTCCGCCCCACAACCGACGGACAGATAACCCTCACCATCATGCCCGGCTCGTACAATAACAGCCCCAACCATTTCTACTACCTTAATGCAATGATAATAAAAGCACGCAAGTAATTCATAATAAATAAATTCAAAATAGCATGGCACAACAACAGAAACAAATCCAGATTCAGTTCCGCCTGATGGATGTCAGGCAGTTGCAGTTCGTCAACCTTGCCAACGAATGGCCAGAGGGCGAGATGCAGATTAACAACCAGTTGCAGTTCAACTGCGAGACTGATAAGCGCATCGTGCGCTGCAACGCCAACTTCGAGTACAAGAAGAACGACATCACGCAGCTCATCCTCGGCGTGCAGACTGTCTTCGAGTTCACCCGCGACAGTTGGAGTTCGCTTTACCAGCTCAACGAAGACCAGTGGGTACTGCCTGCAGGCTTGGTGCAGCACATGGCTGACATCACTATCGGCTCTGCACGCGGCATCATGGCCGTCCGCAGCGAAGAGGCTGGTATCCCCAAGCAAATTTTGCCTCTCGTCAATCCTGGGCAGATGCTTCGCAACAACATCGCCTTCAAGCGCGTTCCCCAGCAAGGAGGCAACCCCACAGGTGCCATTCCCTTGGACGGCACCCTCGGCACAGCTTGAACGGTATTACGGAGTTGCTGAAGGCTTTGTAGAGAAGGGGAAGATGGTGGCAATCTTCTTGAGGTAGGCATCAGCATACTGGCGCATTCCGAGGTCGTTGGGGTGAAGCCCTTCGACCATGGAGTCTTGCGTAAAGCCCAGCTCATCGTGGCTAAGATAGTAAAGGCCAGGGACACCATCGGCAATAAGACGCTCGTAGGCTCTCCGTTGTTCCTTGTTGGAGTTGGTGTACCGGTCGAAAACCTGCTGCGAACTGGTGCCGTTGGCGTAGTTTTGTTCCACGAGAAGAATGGGAGCCTGGCTGTGTTCGCGCAGGATGCCGATGCCTTTGATGAGGCGGTCGTAGATGAGTTCCGTCCGCTCGGTATCCATGTTGGGCAGGCAATCGAGTACGAAGAGCTTGGCATCTATCTCGGCCAGGAGGCGGAACACTTCTTCCTCCATGAATGCGTTGCCCGAGAAGCCAAGGTTGATAACCGGAAGTCCGCTCTCGCGATGCACGATATTCGTCCAGGCCATGCCTGTCCGCGATGCACAAGCTCCCTGTGCGATGCTGGTGCCATAGACCACAACGGGCTTTTCCTCTGACGCTGGAATGAAGCGCAGCTCACGGTCTTCTGGTACGCCAATCTCCATCCACAAGACCTCGTTGTAGAGTGGCAGGAACAGCTCGAAGTCATAGCCTTTCTCCTCACCCGTGAAGTAAGTCAGGTCCTTGAACTCATAGTTGATGGTGTCCTTGAACGAGAGGTTGAATCTGCTGGCGCACCAGCGCAGGACACCATTGGCATCCGTGGCATAGAGGTCGAGACCAGACACGCCTGTCGTTGGCATGTGGAACATGTTCAGTCCGCCCCCTACTTTGTAGCGCATCTTGATGCTTGGCGAATTGGTGTGAAAGCAGATGGAGAGTCCTGCCGACTGCTTCGAAAGGTTCCAAACCGCCTCCCGCACTACGCCCTCTGCACGGGGCGGCAGACGGTGGTAGCTGTCCTTCAGTTCGCTGTTCCACCAGCGGTTGTGAATTGTGTTCTCGCCCGCTTCCAGCGGATTCTGCCACCGCGTCTGCGCCGAGACGGAGAGCCATGTGGCGGCAAGCAAGATAGAGAGTAGAGTCTTTTTCATAGTTCCCGAGTAATTGCCTTTATTATTATTAACGAAGAAGCTGCTGGAAAAATTGCTTTCGTTTTCGATTTCATTCTCTTTCCTTCAGCCTATTGAAAGGAACGCGAATGGCCTCTTTTTGTCGTAGATACCTTCTTTAGAGGAAGTTTTTCGGGGAAAATGAAGTTTGTATGCCTTTTTTCTTGTATCTTCGCACAAAAATAGCTGTATTCAAAGCAAAAAACACAGAAATGATGCGAACTATTACGAAATTCATGCTGTTGCTCATTCTTGCAGCGACGCCGGCGTTCTGTATGGCACAGCAATTGGAACAGGTGCGCCCAGAGAAGGTGGACATGGACTCGCAGCGGCTGCTCCGGGCCGACTCAATCATCGAAGAAGCCATCAAGCAGGGTGACATCCCCGGAGCTGTGCTGGCTGTGGTGCGGCACGGCAAGATGGCATACCTGAAAGCCTACGGCAACCGGCAGGTATGGCCTGTGGTGCAGCCCATGACCACCAACACCATCTTCGACATGGCATCGTGCAGTAAGGCCATGTCCACAGCTATCTCCGCCCTTATCCTGTGCGAAGAGGGCAAGTTCCGGATGTTCGATGCCGTGAACCGCTACGTCCCCGGCTTCGAGGACTGGAAAGACGAGTCGGGCGAGACGACCACCATCCGCATCCATCACTTGATGACGCACACCTCGGGCCTGCCTGCCTACTATTCGCCAGACCCCAAAGCCACGCCCAACCCCGATGCCTGCATCGAGCACATCGCACACATGAAGCGTGGCTTCGAGCCGGGCAAGGGCTTTCGCTACAGCTGCCTGAACTTCATCACCTTGCAGCGCATCATCGAGACCACCAGCGGCATGTCGCTACGGGATTTCTCGCGCAGCCGTATCTTCAAGCCGTTGGGCATGAACCACACCGACTACATCCCTTGCGCCCCTGATGCCGAGGGCGTTTGGCACAACACCGACCTACCATGCTGGGCGACGCTGATGCCCAAAGGGGAGGATTGGCGCAGCATCGTGGCTCCCACCACGAAGCAAGGGCCTGACAGCGTGCTTTGCGGCATGGTACACGACCCCTTGGCACGCATCATGAATGGCGGCATCAGCGGCAATGCAGGCCTCTTCAGTTCGGCAGAGGACATCGCCATCCTCTGTGCCATGCTTCAGAACGACGGCACTTGGAACGGCAAGCGCATCATGAGCCGGCAGACAGCACGACTGCTGCGGACGGTGCCACGCTTTGCCGAACCTTACGGACGCACCTACGGCTGGGACAACTACAGCGCATACGCTTCGTGCAACGGCGACCTCTTCTCGGGACAGACCTATTGCCACACAGGCTTCACGGGGACGGGCATCGTCATCGACCCCGAGACGGATTGCAGCGTCATCCTGCTCACGAACTCCGTCCACCCCAACGAAGGTGGCGCAACCATCCGCCTGCGCTCGATAGTCAGCAATGCTGTTGCGGCAAGTATCATAAAATAACGCAATAAATATGGCTTTTCGCTTGTTAGCCATAATTCTTTATTCTTTAATCTTTATTCTTTAATCTTTTTTCGTACCTTTGCACTGCGAAAAAGCGGCCTCTCCTAAATCCTCCCCTGAAGGGAAGGACTTTAAGACGGCCGAAAGGGAGGTCAAGGACTTAAATTGTCAAATTGTTAAATTGTCAAATTGTAAATGGCTTTGGTATGTCGAACATAGTAGCAATAGTGGGGCGGCCGAATGTGGGTAAGAGTACCCTTTTCAACCGCTTGACGCAGACCAGGCACGCCATTGTGAGCGAAGAGGCGGGCACTACGCGCGACCGCCAGTACGGCAAGTGCGAGTGGGGACAACGCGAGTTCTCCGTCATCGACACTGGTGGCTGGGTGGTAGGCAGTGATGACATCTTCGAGGAGGAAATCAGGAAGCAGGTGGCTCTCGCCACAGAAGAAGCCGACGTCATCCTCTTCCTCGTTGACATCATGAACGGTGTGACCGACCTCGACGAGGCGGTGGCTGGCATCTTGCGAAGGAGCAAGAAACCCGTGCTGCTCGTCTGCAACAAGATGGATAACAACGAGACTTGGCTCTCAGCCGAGTTCTATTCGCTTGGCCTTGGCGACCCTCAGTGCATCTCCGCAGCAACAGGCAGCGGCACAGGCGACTTGCTCGACCTCGTCGTCAGCAAATTCCCGAAGGAAAGCGATGCTTTGCCCGACGAGGACATTCCTCGCTTCGCCGTCGTAGGGCGACCAAATGCAGGCAAATCGAGCCTCGTCAATGCTTTCATCGGTGAGGAGCGTAACATCGTGACCGATATTGCAGGCACGACGCGCGACAGCATCTATACGCGCTACGACAAGTTCGGCTTCGACTTCTATCTGGTTGATACAGCCGGCATCCGCCGCAAGAACAGGGTGAGCGAGGACTTGGAGTTCTATAGCGTCATGCGCTCCATCCGTGCCATTGAGAACAGCGATGTTTGCATCCTGATGATTGATGCCACAAGAGGCATTGAGACGCAGGACCTCAACATCTTCCAGGTGATACAGAAGAACCAGAAGAGCATCGTTGTGGTCGTCAACAAATGGGACCTCGTGCCCGACAAGGACAACAAGGTCATCAAGACAATGGAAGATGCCATCCGCGACCGTATGGCTCCCTTCACGGACTTCCCTATCATCTTTGGCTCTGCCCTGACGAAGCAGCGCATCTTCAAGGTTTTAGAGACAGCAAAAGATGTTTATCTGAACCGTACGCGCAAAGTAACGACTCACAAGCTTAACGAAGAGATGCTGCCGCTCATCGAGGCTTATCCGCCACCATCGATGAAGGGCAAGTACATCAAGATAAAGTATTGTATGCAGATTCCCGACACCCGCGTGCCGTCGTTCGTCTTCTATGCCAACCTGCCGCAGTACGTCAAGGAACCCTACAAGCGCTTTCTCGAGAACAAGATACGCGAGAGGTGGTGCTTTACGGGATGTCCCATCAATATTTTTGTGAGACAAAAATAGTTGAAGAATGAAAAAATAAAAGAATGAAAGAATGAAAAGGTCGGAAGGAACAAAAGGAATCGTGAAGAGTGAAAAGATGAAAACTTCATTCTTTCATTTTTTCATTTTTTCATTCTTACTACTGCTTTTTGCCTGCACCAAGGGTCTCTATACCCACGAGGCAGCTCGTGTGGCTGCGGAGGATTACTATTCGATGCTTATCAAGGGCAACTACAAGGGCTTTGTCAACGGCTATGCCGATGCGGAGAACATGCCCGAAGGCTTCCGAAGCCAGCTTGAAGACGCCACGGCGCAGTTTGTGGCGGACAACATGCGAAGCCTCGTGTCGGTCAGCGCGATAAGCGACAGTCTCTGCGAGGACAGCACGGCCTACGTCATGCTCGGTCTCTGCTTCTCCGACAGCACAATAGAACAGATAGAAGTCCCGCTCGTGCTGATGGAAAATGGGTGGAAGATGAAATGAAACTCCTAACGGAGTAATTCAAAATGAATAAATTCAAAATTCAAAATAAAATGAAGAAAGTAATCTCTTTGATGCTGATGCTCGTTGCAGTATCAGTTAACGCACAGATGCAAATGCCTCCTGTCCCTCTTGACCCTGCTGTCAAGACAGGCAAGTTAGAGAACGGACTCACCTATTATATCCGCCACAACGAATGGCCGGAGAAGCGTTGTGACTTCTACATCGCGCAGCGTGTGGGTTCCATGCAGGAGGAGGACGACCAGCGTGGCCTCGCACACTTCCTCGAGCACATGTGCTTCAACGGCACGACACACTTTCCTGGTGATGCCCTGAAGCAGTACTTGGAGCGCATCGGCGTGAAGTTCGGCGAGAACCTCAACGCCTATACGTCCTTCGACGAGACTGTATATAATATAAATAATGTGAATGTCGAGACAGTCGGAGCCATCGATTCCTGTCTGCTCATCCTGCACGACTGGAGCCACGACCTGCTGCTCGAGGACAAGGAAATCGACAAGGAGCGCGGCGTCATCGAAGAGGAGTGGCGTGTGCGCCGCAGCGCCCAGTTGCGTCTCATAGAAAAAGCTTTGCCCTTTATCTGCAAGGACAGCAAGTATGCCAACCGCATGCCCATCGGCACGATGGAGGTCGTGAAGAACTTCCCCTATGAGACTCTCCGCAGCTATTACCGCAAATGGTATCGTCCAGACCTGCAGGCTTTGGTTGTTGTGGGCGACGTTGACCCCGATGAAATCGAGAAGAAGTTGCAGACGATGTTTGCCGATATTGCTCCCGCACCTGCCGATGCCGCTGTTCGCGAAGAGTTCCCTGTGCCCGACAACGAGGAGCCTCTCGTCTTCATCGGCACGGACAAGGAGTTCCCCGGCATGGTGGCATCCATCATGTTCAAGAGCGACCCGTTGCCTCGAGAGTTGAGGGGAACCTTGGCTTATGTGATGGTTGACTTCATGAAGGATGCCGTTGCAGGTATGCTCAATGAGCGCCTGAATGAGATAGCTCGTCAGGCAGATGCTCCTTTCTCTGGTGCAGATATTAGTTATGGCGACTTCTTTGTGGCAAAGACAAAGGATGCACTTTCTCTTGACGTCAGCATGAAGGAAAATCGTTATGCAGAAGGTGTCAAGGCAGCATACAGAGAGTTGCTTCGTGCTTCTCGCAACGGCTTCACAGAGAGCGAGTATCAGCGCTTCAAGGACGAGTATCTCTCGCAGATTGATGCTGCATACGAAGCCCGCGACAAGCGTACGAACACGTCGCTCGTCAACGCCTATGTCCGTCATTTCCTTGACAATATTCCAGCTGCAGGCATCGAGTGGAGGCATGAGAACATGCATCAAATTGTGCCGAACCTCCCGTTGGAGATGATAAATAAAGGCTTTGCAGAATTGTCTCAGGAGAATCGTGTCGTCCTTGTCTTCATGCCAGAGAAGGAAGGATTGGCTTGTCCTACGGAGCAGGAACTGCTGTCTGCTTTGGCAGAAGTCGATGCTGAAGATATCGCAGCCTTTACCGAAGAGGTCAGCACAGACCCGCTTGTGCCTGAACTCAAAAGCAAGGTGAAGGTCAAGAAGATTACCGACGACATCTATGACGCGAAGCTTATCACCCTGAGCAACGGCATGAAGATTCACGTCAAGCAAACCGACTACAGCCCCAACAAGATAATCTTCCGCGCGACATCTTGGGGTGGCAATAGCCTCTACAGCAACGACGAATACATCAACACGAGCAATGTCGGGCTGGTGCGTCAGGGTGGACTCGGCAGCTTCTCTGCTGTCGAGCTGAACAAGAAGCTTGCCGGCAAACAGGCAAGCGCTTCGGCAAGCGTCGGTACCCGTACAGAAAGTATTGACGGCAACTGCGTGAAGAAGGATTTGGAGACGATGCTTCAGCTCGTTTACCTTAACTTCACATCGCCCAGGCGCGACGACGATGCCTTCACCTCTGCAATGGAGCGCACGCGCAACGCCTTGAAGAACCAGGACCTCAATCCGCAAACCGCCCTCGCCGATAGCATGGTCAGCGTTATTTATGACAATAATGTTCGTGCGAAGCGCCTGAAGGAGGCAGACCTCGACCGTATCAGCTACGACCGGCTGCTTGAAATCTACCGCGAACGCTTTGCCAATGCCGCCGACTTCGAGTTCTATCTGGTGGGCGATGTCAACGCCGACTCTGTGGCTCCATTGCTTGCAAAGTACCTCGGCGCTCTGCCTGTCAAAGGCAAGAGTGAGAAGTACCGCGACATCGACCAACGTATCCATAAGGGTGAGCGCGAGTGCTACTTCACGAAGGAGCAGGACACGCCGAACTCCCTGATTGTGTTCATGTATCATACTCCCATGAAGGAGACGCTGAGGAACGACATCCTTGTCGATATGCTTCAGCAGGCTATGACGATGCTCTACACGGAAACCGTGCGCGAAGATAACGGCGGAGCATACGGCGTGCCTGTAAATGCTGGCCTCAGCGACTATCCCGAAGAGATTGCGACGCTGCAAATTGTCCTCCCCACGGCGCCCGAAAAGCGTATCGCAATGACATCGATTGTAAGTGACGGCATCAAGAAGATGACGGAGAAGGGACCTTCAGAGGAGAACCTCGCCAAGATAAAGGAGTACATGCTCCGCTCACATCAGGAGAACCTGAAGGACAATGGCTACTGGATGAACAGCCTTGTCAGCAAGACACGCTATGACCAGGAGTTCGTCGAGGGCTATGAGGAGTGTGTGCAGAGCGTGACAGCCGAGGACATCAAACAGGTGGCAAAGGAAATCTTCGGCAGCGGCAACCGTCTCGTCGTAGGCATGGAAACGCCGAAGGAATAGTTGAAAATTGAAAGTTGAAAATTGAAAGTTGAAAGGCAAGTCAGGAGTAGTTTGTCAACGAGGCACGGTTAGTTGGAGAACTAGGCACGCCTAATTGGCAAATTAGGTTAGCCTAGTTGACCAATTAGGCACGCCTAATTCTCTGCCGAGCTTGGGTTCATTGAAAATCAATGACTGGCTCAGAGCCTAAAACAGTAAATAGTAAATCGTCAAATAGCGTAAATCCGCTAATAAATTATAAATTGTAAATTGTCAAATTGTAAATAGAAAAGGTGTTTATCGTGAAGTGGTTGGCCGCTTTTGGCCGTTATCTGCAACTGATGGGGCGGGTGCTGAGCCTGCCTGAACGCTGGCGTATGTTCATGCGGCAGTATGTCCGCGAGATGGGGTCGCTTGGTGTTGATTCCATCGGCATCGTGCTGCTCATCAGCTTCTTCATCGGTGCCGTCATCTGCATACAGATCAAGCTCAACATTCAAAGCCCTTGGATGCCGACCTTCACAACAGGCTACACCACGCGCGAGATTATGTTGCTGGAGTTTTCGTCGAGCATCATGTGCCTCATCCTTGCGGGCAAGGTCGGCTCGAACATTGCCTCCGAGATAGGCACCATGCGAGTGACGCAACAGATTGACGCGCTTGAGATAATGGGTGTCAACTCGGCTTCTTTCCTTATCCTGCCCAAGGTGATTGGCATGATGACGATGATTCCCTTCCTCGTCGTGTTCAGCATCGTCGCAGGATTTGTGGGAGCATACGCCACATCTGTTGCCGGTATCATTACACCCGACGACCTGACAGTCGGCCTCCTGCATAGCTTCAACCAATGGTATGTGTGGACGAGCATCATCAAGAGCATCGTCTTCGCCTTCATCATCAGCAGTGTGGCGTCCTATCACGGCTACTTCGTGGAGGGCGGCAGCTTCGACGTGGGTAAGGCCAGCACCAACGCCGTCGTCTCGAGCAGTATGTTGATCCTCTTTACTGACATCTTCCTAACATCATTGTTGGCATAGTTATGATAGAGCTGCAACATCTATACAAGAGCTTTGACGGCAGGGACGTTCTCAAGGACATCAGCATGACCTTCCGCGACGGGCAGACGAACCTCATCATCGGTCAGTCTGGCTCCGGCAAGACGGTCTTGATGAAGAACATCGTGGGGCTATTCACGCCCAACAAGGGCAAGGTGCTCTACGACGGACGCGACTTCGTGGCGATGAGCAAACGCGAACGTGTGATGCTGCGCAGGGAGATGGGCATGATATTCCAAAGCGCCGCGCTCTTCGACTCGATGACGGTGCTGGAGAATGTCATGTTCCCGCTCGACATGTTCTCGGACATGAACCAAGCCGACCGCGTCCAGCGTGCCCGCTTCTGCCTGGAGCGTGTCAACCTGAAAGGCGCAGAGGAGAAGATGCCGGGCGAGATAAGCGGCGGCATGCAGAAGCGAGTGGCCATTGCCAGAGCGATTGCCCTTAATCCGAAGTACCTCTTCTGCGACGAACCGAATTCAGGCCTCGACCCCAAGACGAGCCTTGTCATAGACGACCTCATCAGCGGCATCACCCATGAATACGGCATGACGACCATCATCAACACGCACGACATGAACTCGGTGCTCGGCATCGGCGAGAGCATCCTCTTCATTTGCGACGGTCACAAAGAATGGGAAGGGTCGATGAACGAGATAATGTCCGCCACCAACGAAAAGCTCAACTCCTTTATCTTCGCCAGCGACCTGCTGAGAAAGGTCAAGGAAGAGAGCCTCTCCCAACCCCTCCAAAGGAGGGGAGAAACACCACAAGAAATATGATGAATGACATGTTAGAACAAAGAGAGACAGCTACCGTTCCCCCCTCCTGTGAGGGCAGGGTGCAGGACGGGGGAGGCCTTCAGCTTCGCAGCGAAGGGCTTGTCAAGATTTATGGCAAGCGAACCGTGGTGAACAACGTCACGTTCGACGTGCGGCAAGGTGAGATAGTTGGTTTGCTGGGACCTAACGGTGCAGGCAAGACCACTTCATTCTACATGACCACCGGCCTCGTCCTGCCCAATGCCGGACACATCTTCCTGGGCGACGAGGAGATAACCAACCTGCCTGTCTATCAGCGTGCCCGTCGCGGCATAGGTTACCTCGCACAGGAAGCCAGCGTGTTCCGCAAGATGAGCGTCGAGGACAACATAAGCAGCGTGCTCGAAATGACAAAAAAGCCGAAGAAAGAGCAGCGCGAGAAGCTCGAAAGCCTCATCAGCGAGTTCCATCTTGAGAAGGTGCGCAAGAGCTTGGGCGACCAGTTGAGTGGCGGCGAACGGCGACGCACAGAGATTGCCCGTTGCCTTGCCATCGACCCGAAGTTCATCATGCTCGACGAACCCTTTGCCGGTGTTGACCCCATCGCTGTGGAGGACATCCAGTATATCGTCTGGAAGCTGAAGCAAAGGAATATCGGTGTCCTCATCACCGACCACAATGTGGAGGAGACGCTTTGCATCACAGACCGCGCCTACCTCCTCTTCGAGGGACAAATCCTCTTTCACGGCACGCCGCAGGAACTCAGTGTCAACCCCGTCGTTCTCGATAAGTACCTTACCCGCAGCTTCGTCCTGCGTCTCAAGGACTTCCAGCGTATGGAGCAGGAACGCACGGCTTCCGTCAAAGGAGAATAAGGTCTCTTCCTTAGGTTTTTATGAAGTAAGAATTTCGCTGATGGCGGTCAATTCCTCATCAGTGAAGGCAGGGCTGTGCAGGGCAGCAAGATTGCTGTTCAATTGCCTGGGTGAGCTGGCTCCGACAAGGACGCTCGTCACTTCCTTATGATGGAGAATCCAGCCGAGTGCCATTGCCGATAATGATTCGCCACGCATGGCTGCCAATTCGTTCAGGCGGTTGATGCGCGAAAGGACTTGGGGCGTGAGCATGTCTGCGTGCAGGAAACGCGGGTCGTGTGCCATGCGGCTGTCGACAGGGATGCCTTGAAGATACCGGTCGGTGAGCAGTCCCTGTGCCAAGGGTGAGAAGCTGATGAACCCCGCGCCATTCTCTGCGGCTTGCTCCAAGATGCCCTCTTGTTTGGGAGCCTGGTCGAAGAGGTTCAGACGACCTTGATAGATGAGGCAAGGCACATCATGCTGCCGAAGGTACTCGTAACCAATGCGCGCCGCTTCGAAAGGCCAGCGGGAAAGCCCGACGTAAAGCGCTTTGCCCTGCCGCACGATATCCACCAGCGTCTGCAATGTCTCCTCAAGCGGTGTCTCGGGGTCGTAGCGGTGGCAATAGAAGAGGTCAACATAATCCAGACGCAACCGGCGCAGGCTTTGGTCGAGGCTTGCCATGAGGTGCTTGCGAGATGCCCACGAGCCGTAAGGCCCGTCCCACATGTCGTAGGCTGCTTTGGTTGAGATGAAAAGCTCGTCGCGATAGGAACGCAAATCATCTTGCAGGAACTTGCCCAGACGCAGCTCTGCAGCCCCAGGCTCAGGCCCGTAGTTGTTGGCAAGGTCGAAGTGGGTAATGCCGGCATCGAAGGCAGCATGAACAATTGCACGACTCTGTTCTTCTGGTGTGATGGTGCCGAAGTTGTGCCAGAAGCCAAGCGAGAGTGCAGGCAGCAGGACACCCGAATGTCCGCATCGGCGATAGGTCATTTCCGTGTAACGGGTAGTGTTGGCAGTGTACATGTCGGTAAGCATGATGCAATTTTTCTGCAAAGATAATGTTTTTTGCCATTATTGTTCGTGGGGAGAAGAAAAAAATGTATCTTTGCATCGTAAACCTAAAAGAATTCGACCATGAAACGTATTATTGTTATTCTTCTGTCTTTGATGCCCTTGCTGCTTTCTGCAAAGGGGGACAAAGATACACGTCTCGTCATCATCACTATCGACGGCCTGCGCTGGCAGGAAGTCTTCGGGGGAGCAGAGAAAAACCTTATCGACAAAGACCAAGGCGTGCGCGACGTCGAGCAGTGCCGCAAGACGTACTGGCGCTCCACGCCCGAAGAGCGGCGCGAGGCGCTGATGCCCTTCACTTGGGGCACCGTCGCCAAGCAGGGCATCCTCATCGGCAACCGCAACGTGAACAGCATGATGCAGCTCGCCAACAAGACTAATATCTCCTATCCTGGCTATTGCGAAATGATGACAGGCATGGTGGATGAGGCCATCACAAGCAACGACCCTGTGAACAATCCGCACCGCAATGTGCTTGAAGCAGCCAACGAGGATGCACGCTACAAGGGCAAGGTCGTGATGTACGGCTCGTGGAAGTCCACACGCTTCGCCATCCACAACGAGCAGGCAGGCATCCCCGCCAGCGTGTCGTATGAACCTGCTGTCGCCAAGAAACCGTCTCCCCGCCTTAAACTGGCCGAGAGGATGCTCGAAGGGATGCCGCACTACTGGCGGAGCGAACACTTCGACGCCTTCACCTATGCCTTCGCCCTTGAGACGCTGCTGGCCGACCATCCGAAAGTGATGTGGATTTCCTTCGGCGACTGCGACGAATGGGCGCACGCACGGAAATACGACCTCTATCTTGACGCGGCCAACGGCACCGACGCCTTCATCCGCGACATCTACGAGACTCTGGAGGGCGACAAGTTCTATCGGGGCAAGACCGTCTATCTCGTCACCTGCGACCACGGGCGCGGCTTCGGCAACGAATGGACAAGCCACGGCAGCGGCACGAAAGGCTCCGAGGCAACTTGGCTCATGCTCTTCGGCAAAGGCATTTACCCCAAGGGCGAGACCTCTGAATGTGGTTCCTTCTTCACGCAGCAAGTCGCCGCCACCATTGCCTCCATCCTCGGCATCGATTTCACGCCCGACAATGGCGTCAAGCTACAGCCCATCGGCATGTGAGGTGGTTCTATATGCTATTCTTGTTATCCTGTTCAATGCCTTTCACAAGAAGTCTCAAAAGACCCCAAAGGGTGAGATAGAAAAGGCGAAACGAATAATGAAAGCATATTTTGAAGAAAAGAAAGGAATATGAGTATGTCAAGCGAAGAAATGAAGAACATGCACCTCACGCCAATAATGGATTATATTGCAGAGGATTACGGTGAAGAGGGGACACCGTCGAGAACAGAGTTCGATTCGAAGGTTGATGCTTTTATTTTGGGCGAACGACTCAAGGAGGAGCGCCTCAAGGCCGGTATTACACAGGCGCAGTTGGCGGAGCGCATCGGTACGAGGAAGAGTTACATCTCGCGAGTGGAGAACGGCCATGCAGACATTCAGGTTTCCACCCTGTTCAAGATATTCAATGGGCTTGGCCGTCGGTTGAGTTTGACGGTGCTATAGTTTTTGTTATAGCAAAAAATCGAAGCGTAAACTATTTATAGTTCCCTCAATAGTAGAGTCAAGCCTTACAGGATGTCCTTAATCTCATGCAATGTTGTTACGGTATGGGTGGGGATGCCGGACGGCTCGACGTTCCAGCGGTTGAAGAGGATTGTGTCGAGGCCTGCGTCGCGGGCGCCGAGGATGTCTGTCTGCAGGTTGTCGCCAATCATGATGGTGGTCTCCCGCTCGGCTCCCGAAACCTTGAAGGCATAGTCGAAGAAGTCTTTCGACGGCTTGTTGGCTCCTGCATCCTCGCTGAGGATGACGGTCTGGAAATAATCTCGCAGCCCGCAGGCGGCAAGCTTCTTGTACTGCACCTCGTGGAAGCCGTTGCTGCACATGTGCATCCTGTAGCCCCTGCCGCGCAGGTAGTCCATCAGTTCGCGGGCACCGTCCACCACGCCCGGCTTGCCTGAGCAAAAGTCCAGGAAGCGGTCGCTTATCTCCAAGCAGTAGTCTTTGAATGCAGAGACAGATTCTTCACTCTTCATTCTTAACTCTTCACTCATGCAAAGCGGGCGGCGGAAACGCTCCACAATGAGAAAGGGACGGTCAATTTCACCCTTTGCGTAGCGGCTCCACAGGTCGATGTTGGCAGCCCAGTAGGCATCGTAGAACACCTTGGGGTCGGGGAACCACTGGTCGAGGTGAAAGGCTTCGAATGTCTCTTCCAGCGCGATGACGGCATTGCCGTAGGTGTCGTAGAGCGTGTCGTCGAAATCAATGAAAAGGTCTCGGTATTTCACTTTTTCTGCTTTTTAATCTTTCAACTTTCAATATTCAATTTTTAACTTACGGGTGCAAAGTTACGAAAATGTGAGCAAACGGCAAAAGGAAATGCCTGGGAAAAGGAGCGGAAAGCGGGAAAACATCGTGCGGCAGCCCCAGTCCTTTGGTGTTCCTGTATAAGGAGGACTGCAGTCCTCCGAAAGAAATTCTATGGGAGGACTCCAGTACCACCGCGGTGGGACTGCAGTCCTCCCATTGAAGTACTGAAGTCCAACTGCGGTGGTACTGCCGTAGATTCGTGGAGGAGCAAGCGGCTGTGTCGCTTCTTTCTTCCATGCAAAACCATTCGGTCGTGACGAGAATCGTGATGGAAATCCGCCCGGACATGGATATTTGAATTTATAAATTTTGAATTTTGAATTAATTGTCGTACCTTTGCATTCGCAAGCCCCAAGTAAAGCATATCTTATTGAAATTAACAAAGCGTTATGAGAGACGAAGAAAAGGAAAGATACATAAACCCTTATACCGACTTCGGCTTCAAGAAGTTGTTTGGTACGGAGATGAACAAGGACCTGCTCATCAGCTTCCTCAATGCCCTGTTCAACGGGCACGAAGTAGTCCGCAATGTGACTTTCCTCAATGGAGAGCATTTCGGTGAGAGCTATCTCGACCGCAAGGCAATCTTTGATGTCTTTTGCGAGAACGAGAAGGGCGAGAAGTTCATTGTCGAGATGCAGAAGGCCGAACAGAACTACTTCAAGGATCGCAGCGTCTATTATGCCACGTTCCCAATCCGTGAGCAGGCACCACGCGGCGAATGGGACTTCCAGTTGAAGGCCGTCTATACGGTAGGCATCCTTAACTTCGTGTTCCCTGGTGATGAGTACAGCCCCGAGTGTTACCACCATGAGGTGAAGCTGATGGATACAGAGGACAAACATGTATTCTATGACAAGCTGACCTTCGTTTATTTAGAGATGCCGAAGTTCAACAAGACAGAGGACGAACTGGTGACGATGTTCGACAAGTGGCTTTTTGTCCTCCGCAACCTTTCACGATTGATGGTGCGTCCGGCCGCCCTTCAGGAACGTGTCTTCACCAAATTGTTTGAGCAGGCAGAGATTGCCCGCTTCACGCCACAGGATGCTCGTGAATACGAAGAAAGTGTCAGGATTTACCGAGACCTGACCAATGTCGTAAATACAGCAGAGCGAAAAGGCCGCGAGGAAGGCCGTAAAGAAGAAAAATTAAGTACTGCCCGTAAGATGAAGGCGTTAGGGCTGGCGAATGACTTTATCTCGCAAGTTACGGGTCTTACAGAAGAAGAGATAGAAGCTATATAATAAGTTTCTCAATGTTCAATAAATAGAAAGCCTATGGCATAAATAAAGGATTTCAAACATAATAGATAGGAAGCGTTAGCTTAGATTCTTGTTTACCGTAAATTCGCCAAATTTTAAGTAAGCCACAAGAGTAAAAGACTAATGCTCACGTCGGTTCGGCGTGGGCTTTTACTCGTTAAAGTGGCAACGGTGTTTGGCGATACCTCGGTAAACGTAGACGATGAAGTCCACGTTTTTTGTGTATATACTTAAACATATAATTAACCACTTAACAAATCATCTACAATGAAAACTAAACATTTTTTTCCTTTGGCTTTTGTGCTGCTCATCGCAACGACAGCCTGCACTAACACAGTGAATGAGATTAAGATTGACGAGAAGAATTTCCCCGACGAGAACTTCCGCGCTTGGATACTTGAGCAGGAGTATGGCAAGGACAGCGTGCTGACGGCAGAAGAGATTGCAGGCATTGACACTATAGAAGTCTTTGGTGATGATATTAAGAATCTAAAAGGCATCGAGTACTTCACTGCACTAACAACATTGGATTGCCTCTTAAACGAATTGACTAATCTTGACATATCTAAAAATACCGCACTGACGGAGCTGTGTTGTGCAGATAACAAATTGACGAATCTTGACATATCGAAAAATACCGCGCTGATATATTTGTCCTGTGAAGGAAATCAGCTGACAACTCTTGATGTGTCGAAGAATACCGTGCTGAAAGAGCTATACTGTAGTTACAACCAACTGACAACTCTTGATGTGTCGAAGAATAATGCGTTGAAAGAGCTATACTGTCATGACAACCAGTTGACAGCACTTGATGTGTCAGGATGTAGTGAACTGACGTGTCTGGAATGTACCAAAAACCAGTTAATGGCGCTTGATGTATCGAAGAATACTAAATTGGAAGAACTGCGTTGCTGGATCAATCGCTTGACTTCACTTAATGTGTCTGGTTGTTCTGTATTGACAGTCTTGGACTGCGGAGAAAACCAATTGAAGGAACTTGACATATCAAGCAATACAGCACTGAAAACACTGATATGTTGGAACAACCGATTAGATTCGCTTAACGTATCGGGGTGTACAGATCTGACATATCTAAGGTGCGACAGGAACGATATTTCTGGTTCGAATATGGATTCATTAGTGGAGAGCCTGCCTATTGTGAGCAAAGGCACATGGCTAGTCATTAACATTTTCTCAGACCCAGATAACAGAATGACCACCGCGCAGGTGGCGGCAGCAAAGGCCAAAGGTTGGATGCCGTATTACATTGCCGGTTGGAGAGAATATGAAGGTAAAGACTAACTAACCTAATCCCTAAAACATGCTAATAATGAGAAGGCCACTATTATTACTATTGTCCTTAGTGGCTCTGGGTGCGAGTGCGCAGGACGTGATTGTGAAGAAGGATGGGACTCCCATTCTCACGAAGGTGCTGGAGGTGAACACCGACAACGTAAAGTATAAGAAACATGGCAATCAGGATGGCCCCACCTATACCATTGCCATATCGGACATCCTTTCGCTGACATACGCCAACGGGGACAAGGAAGACTTCGGCAATGTCTCTTCCACGCCAGCAGAAGCAAATCCGTCAGCAGGCGGGAACTCCAATGCCGATGCTTCACAAGGCTTGATTCAGCTTCCGCCCGATGCACGCAATGCGGAAATTATCCGTCAGTATAACAAAACTTATCAATCCAATACTAAACATTCCTCCTCGAAGCCAAAGAGTTTTTATGTCTTCTGGGGTGTGAGGGAGAACTCACTTATGTCTAATGATGAGCTGGAAATGACATTTGAGACAAAGGAGCTTTTTGAGCCTTTGCTGGCATTAGCTTCACCACCATGGAAACATGAAGATAAGCATCGCACATACTATATAAAATTGCAAAACAAGACCGACAAGACCATTTACATAGATAGGGGCAATTGCTTCCGCATATTATCTGGCAGCACTTATACATATTACAATCCTTCAGAGCAAACCACAATTTCAAATGGAAATACCACAGGAGCAAGTATGAATATGGGGGCAGTTGCCGGTGCATTGGGTGTTGGAGGTGTAGCTGGGCAGTTAGCCAGCGGACTAAACGTAGGGGCTGCCAAACAGCATTCCATTTCCAAAACCTATAGCCAGCAACGTATTTTAGCCATACCACCTCACAGCTTCCAATACCTGACTGAAGAGAAATATGTCGAGGCAAAAGGCAGTAAGTATGGTGGCCATATACTTATAGAAGAAGCCGAATCGTTCAGTTTCTATGGTGCAAAACTTCCGAATATCTCCTCTTGTGGAGATGCAAATGTTTTTACGGAACAAAACACACCTGACAACATGCAATACATCATCACATATTCTACATCGGAGGGTTTTTCTTCTTATTCCTGTCTGACATGCAACATGTATATAAAGGAAGTAATAGGCTATAAGATAAATATTAAGAATAAGGCTGGTTTTTTATGTGGAGGCGTTAAAAGCTATCAAGAAGCTTTTGATGGTCTTGATGACTTTGGTATCGTAGGGGTTGAGGATGATAAGTACTCGCTCAAAATCCAGCAGTGGAGAAGAGGCACAAGGACAAAGTGATAGCTCATATCAGTAGCGGCACAATAAAAGGGTACGCAGACAGAGTTCTGTGTACCCTTTTAATGTACTTATTCAAATTTTCTTATCTCTTAATTCTTAACTCTTATTTTTTTTTCGTACCTTTGCACCCGCATAAATAAAAGGGAAGCCCCTCTTACCCCCGGTGGGGGATATAAATAGTAAATGGTAAATGATTAAATCGTAAATAAACTGATGAAGATTACATTTGAAAACGTCGACAAGGTGAGCGCACTGCTTACCGTGAACATCGAGAAGACTGACTACGAAGACAAAGTTAAAAAGGCTCTCAAGGATTTCAGCCACAAGGCAAGCCTGCCTGGGTTCCGCCCCGGCAAGGTGCCCGCTTCCCTGATACAGAAGCGCTTCGGCACAGAAATCAAGGCAGAGGAAATCAACAAGCTTCTCAGCGAAGAGGTGAACAAGTACATCCGCGAGAACAAGGTGAACATGCTGGCAGAGCCTCTGCCCAACGAGGAGAAGACTCCCGCTATGGACTTCGAGACACAAGACGACTTCACCTTCGCCTTCGACATCGCGCTTGCTCCCGAGTTCGACGCCAAACTCTCGAAGAAGGACAAGCTCACATACTACGACATCAAGGTGGACGACACGCTTGTTGACCAGCAGGTGCAGAGTTTCTGCAGCAGAGGCGGCCAGCACGTCAAGGTTGAGAGCTACGAAGCCCGCGACATGGTGAAGGGCACGCTCACGCAGCTCGACGCGAAGAAGAACACGCTCGAAGGCGGCATCATCGTCGAGGACGCCGTCATGCTTCCCGAATACATGAAGGGTGATAAGGAGAAAGCTAAGTTCGAGGGTGCAAAGGTGGGCGACGTCATCACATTCAACCCCGCCAAGGCATACGACGGCAGCGCCACAGAACTCGCCAGCCTCCTGCGCATCAGCAAGGAAGAGGCAGAGGGCATGAAGTCCAACTTCAACTTCCAAATCTCCGAAATATCACGCTTCGAACCCGCCAAACCCACGCAGGAACTCTTCGACAGGGTGCTTGGCGAAGGCGTGGTGAAGAGCGAGGAGGAGTTCCGCCAGTTCATCAGGAACGACATCAAGAAGAATTTCGACACCGAGGCCGAGTATCAGTTCATGCAGGACCTGCGCAGCTATCTGCTGGAGCGCATCGGCAAGGTGGAGTTCCCCGAAGCACTCCTGAAGCGCTTCATGAAGCTCCGCAACGCCGACAAGGGCGAGAAGTACGTCGATGACAACTTCGAGAAGAGCCTGCCCGAACTGCTCTGGCACCTTGCCAAGGAGCAGATTTGCGACCAGTTGGAGATTAAGGTGGAGCATGAGGATGTGCTCGAGACCGCCAAGACCTACACCCGCATACAGTTCGCATCCTACGGCATGATGAACTTGCCCGAGGAGTCCGTCACCAGCTACGCCACCGAGATGCTCAAGAACGAGCAGCAGGCGCAGGGCCTCGTGGAGCGCACCGTAGAGAACAAGCTTGCAGCAAAGGCGAAGGAAACCGTCACGCTGAAGAAGAAGGAAGTCTCGATGGAAGAGTTCCGCAAACTCACCGAGAAGAAGGATTAAAGAAAAGTCCCTAACGACCTTAGGGACCTTAAAAAAACAAAGGCTATGAAAGACGAGTTTCGCAAATACGCCACACGGCACTTGGGCATGAACAGCATGGCGCTGGACGATGTTATCAGCGCACAAAACCAGTACCTCAACCCCTATATCCTTGAGGAGCGCCAACTGAATGTCACGCAGATGGACGTCTTCAGCCGCCTGATGATGGACCGCATCATCTTCCTCGGCACGGAGATTGACGACTATACTGCCAACACGCTACAGGCGCAGCTGCTCTTCCTCGACAGCGCCGACCCCGGCAAGGACATCAGCATCTATATCAACAGCCCGGGCGGCAGCGTCTATGCCGGACTCGGCATCTATGACACGATGCAGTTCATCGCCAGCGACGTGCGCACCATCTGCACGGGCATGGCTGCCAGCATGGCCGCCGTGCTGCTTGTGGCAGGCCAGGAAGGCAAGCGCAGCGCCCTCAAGCACAGCCGCGTCATGATGCACCAGCCCATGGGCGGCGCACAGGGACAGGCCAGCGACATCGAGATTACTGCCCGCGAGATTCAGAAACTCAAGAAGGAACTCTACACCATCATTGCCGAACACTCGCACACCGACTTCGACAAGGTCTGGGCCGACAGCGACCGCGACTACTGGATGACGGCGCAGGAAGCTCTGGAGTACGGCATGATTGACCGAGTGATGACGAGGAAAGAGGAATAGAATGGTAAAGCGTAAGAACCGCTGCTCGTTCTGCGGACGCAGCGAGGACGAGGTGGCACTGCTCTTGAGTGGCTTGAATGGCTACATCTGCGACGAGTGCGTCCGGCAGGCAGAGAAGATAGTCAGCGAGAATATGGGCGGCGAGGTTCGCCTGAAGGCTGGCAGCGAGGGCTTTGACATGCGCGGGCTTCCAAAGCCTCACGACATCAAGGCTTTCCTCGACCAGTACGTCATCGGCCAGGACAGCGCCAAGCGTTATCTCTCTGTTGCCGTCTATAACCACTATAAGCGTCTGGCGCAGCCAGAGAACGACGTGGAGATAGAGAAGAGCAACATCATCATGGTCGGCCCCACTGGCACAGGCAAGACATTGCTGGCACGCACCATCGCCAAGCTGCTCAAGGTGCCGTTCACCATCGTGGATGCCACCATCTTCACCGAGGCAGGCTATGTGGGCGAGGACGTGGAGAGCATCCTGACGCGGCTGCTGCAGGTGGCTAACTTCGATGTGACCGCCACAGAGCGCGGCATCGTCTTCATCGACGAGATAGACAAGATAGCACGCAAGCAGGACAACCCCAGCATCACGCGCGACGTCAGCGGCGAAGGCGTGCAGCAGGGACTGCTCAAGCTGCTCGAAGGTTCGATTGTCAATGTGCCGCCAAAGGGCGGGCGCAAGCACCCCGACCAGGACTACATACATGTCGATACGCGCAACATCCTGTTCATCTGCGGCGGAGCCTTCGACGGCATCGAGCGCAAGATAGCACAACGCCTGAACACCCACGTCGTCGGCTACGACAGCGTGCAGAACCAGCGGCGCATCGACACGAAGGAGCTGATGAAGTACATCGTGCCGCAAGACCTGAAGAGCTTCGGACTCATTCCCGAAATCATAGGCCGTTTGCCCGTGCTGACCTACCTTAACCCCCTCGACCGCGACGCACTGCGCCGCATCCTGACCGAACCCAAGAACTCGCTCGTCAAGCAGCAGATAAAGCTCTTCGAAATGGATGGCATCAAGCTCACCTTCGAAGAGGATGCTCTGGACTACATCGTTGACAAGGCTGTCGAGTACAAACTTGGTGCACGCGGCTTGCGCTCAATTATGGAGGCCATCATGATAGAGGCGCAGTTCAATGCCCCGTCAGAGCAGGAAAAGACACTCACCATCACTCGCAAGTACGCCGAAGAGCAGATAAAGAAGAATGAGGAAATGAAGAAATGAGGAAATGAAAAGGGAAATAATACGCTTTTCTTTCTTTTTTCATTTTTATATTCTTTCATTCTTATATTCTTTCATTCTTTCATTTTTATCTAAAATAATTTGGTAGTTTGAGCAAAAAGACGTATCTTTGTCTTTAGCTTTGTTCTAATACCACCTAAATGACAGAGATAAATCTGACTGAACAGCTGAAGCATTACTTTGGCTTTGATACTTTCAAAGGCGACCAGGAAGCCATTATCCAAAACCTGCTTGAAGGCAAGGACACCTTTGTGCTCATGCCTACCGGCGGCGGCAAATCGCTTTGCTACCAGTTGCCTGCATTGATAAGTGAGGGTACGGCTATTGTCGTCTCTCCGCTTATCGCTTTGATGAAGAACCAGGTGGATGCCATACGCCAGCTGACGGACGACGACGGCATCGCACACTATCTCAATTCCTCGCTCACCAAGGCACAGATAGATACAGTGAGGCAGGACATCAGCGACGGTCGCACGAAGTTGCTTTATGTTGCACCCGAGTCGCTGACCAAAGAGGAGAACGTCCGCTTCCTGTCCAAGACGAAGATATCCTTCTATGCTGTCGATGAGGCGCACTGCATCTCGGAGTGGGGGCATGACTTCCGCCCCGAGTACCGCAACATACGTCCGCTGGCAGACCAGATAGGCAGGGCGCCCATCATCGCCTTGACTGCCACTGCGACGGATAAGGTGCGCACGGACATCAAGAAGAACCTCGGCATCCCCGACGCTACGGAGTTCTGCAGCTCCTTCAACCGCCCTAACCTCTACTACGAAATTCGTCCCAAGACGAAGGACGTGGACAAGGATATCACGCGCTTCGTGCTCCAGAATAAAGGCAAGAGCGGCATCATCTATTGCCTGAGCCGCCGCCGCGTGGAGGAGCTGGCAGAGATGCTCCGCACCAACAACATCGCTGCACGCGCCTACCATGCCGGCATGGAGTCAGCGGAGAGGGCAGAGACGCAGGACGACTTCCTCATGGAGCGCATCGACGTCATCGTGGCGACCATTGCTTTCGGCATGGGCATCGACAAGCCCGACGTACGCTACGTCATACACTATGACATCCCAAAGAGCCTCGAAGGCTACTATCAGGAGACTGGCCGCGCAGGCCGCGACGGCGGCGAGGGCATCTGTCTCACCTTCTTCTCCCCCCACGACCTGCGCAAGCTCGAGAAGTTCATGCAGGGCAAGCCTGTGGCGGAGCAGGACATCGGGCGGCAGCTGCTGCAAGAGACGGCAGCATACGCCGAGACATCCATCTGTCGACGCAAGTTCCTGCTCCATTACTTCGGCGAAGAGTACGAGCCTGATAACTGCGGCAAGTGCGACAACTGCCTGCATCCGCGTGAGAAGATTGAGGCTGCCGACGAACTGCTCCTTGTCCTGCGTGTCATCAGCGCTGTCAAGGAAGGCTTCAAGACAAACCACGTCATCGATGTTCTGCTGGGCAACGAGACCGACGATGTGCTGTCGCACCGGCACGAGGCGCTCAGTTGCTTTGGCTGTGGCGACGACCACGAGGCACCGTTCTGGAATGCTGTCATCCGTCAGGCCATGATTTCGGGCTACATACAGAAGGGCATCGAGAACTACGGCCTCCTCAGCATCACGCCAGAAGGACGCGAGTACATGAAAGACCCGGACGAGTTCTACATCACCGAGGACCGCGAGTTCGACGACTTCAACGACGTGGCTGTCGAAGGGACATCAGTCCTCGACGAGACGCTCTTCGCCATGCTCAAGGACCTGCGCCGCGATGTGGCACGCCGCAAGAACCTGCCGCCCTACGTCATCTTCCAGGATCCATCGCTCGAGGACATGGCAACGTCTTACCCCACGACGGTCGAAGAGTTGCAGAACATCAAGGGCGTGGGCGTAGGCAAGGCAAATCGCTATGGCGCCGAGTTCTGCCAGCTCATCGCACGCTACTGCGAGGAGAACGAGATAGACCGATTCGAGGACTTCCGCATACGCACCGTCCCCAACAAGAGTGCCGACAAAATCAGCATCGTGCAGTCCATCGACCGGCAAGTGGACCTTGAGCAAATCGCCAAAACCAAAGGACTCACCTTGAGCGAACTGCTCGATGAAATCTATTCCATCGTCGACAGCGGCACAAAGCTCAACCTTGACTATTACATCCGCGAAGTCATGGACGACGACCACATGCAGGACATCTATGACTACTTCCGCGAGGCGGAGGACAATAACATCGACGATGCGCTCGACGAGTTTGCTGAGGACGAGGACGAGTACACCGAGGAGGAAATAAAGCTCGTCCGCATCAAGTTCCTCGCCGAGAACGGGAACTAAGAAAAACGAAGCACGTTACGATTGTCATCATAACGTGCTACGATTGCCATCATAACGTGTTGTGTTTGCTAACGCAGCACGTTATGTTTTATAAGTTACTTCAGTACGCCGAGTTCCTTACCTACTTTAATGAAGGCGGCAATGCACTTGTCGAGGTGCTCGCGCTTGTGTCCGGCGGAGAGCTGTACGCGGATGCGGGCCTCGCCCTTGGGCACAACGGGGTAGTAGAAGCCAGTGACGTAGATGCCTTCTTCCTGCATCTTGGCAGCAAAGACTTGCGAGAGCTTTGCGTCGTAGAGCATCACGGCGCAGATGGCGCTCTGTGTGGGCTTGATGTCAAAGCCAGCTGCCATCATCTTGTCGCGGAAGTAGTTGACGTTCTCCACGAGGCGGTCGTGCAGTTCGTTCGATTCCTTCAGCATCTTGAACACTTCCAGCGAAGCGCCGATGATGCAGGGAGCCAGGGAGTTGGAGAAGAGGTAGGGACGCGAACGCTGGCGCAGCAGGTCGATGATTTCTTTTCGACCTGTTGTGAAGCCGCCAAGTGCACCGCCGAAGGCCTTGCCCAATGTGCCGGTGTAGATGTCAACACGTCCGTAGGTGTCGGTCAGCTCGCTCACGCCGTGACCAGTCTTGCCTACAACACCTGCCGAGTGGCTTTCGTCAACCATCACGAGTGCGTCGTACTTCTCGGCGAGGTCGCAAATCTTGTCCATCGGGGCGACATTGCCGTCCATCGAGAATACGCCGTCGGTCACGATGATGCGGAAGCGCTGTGCCTGTGCCTCTTGCAGGCATTTCTCCAGTTCCTCCATGTTGGCGTTGGCGTAGCGGTAGCGCTTTGCCTTGCAGAGACGCACGCCGTCGATGATGCTGGCGTGGTTGAGGGCATCGCTGATGATGGCGTCCTCCTCCGTGAAGAGCGGCTCGAAGACACCGCCGTTGGCATCGAAGCAAGCGGCATAGAGAATGGTGTCCTCCGTCTTGAAGTAGTCGCTGATGGCAGCCTCCAGCTCCTTGTGGATGTCCTGCGTGCCGCAGATGAAGCGTACGCTCGACATGCCGAAGCCGCGCTTCTGCATCATGTCCGTTGCGCCCTTGATGAGGCGAGGATTGTCGGAGAGACCAAGATAATTGTTGGCGCAGAAGTTCAGGACTTCCTTGCCCTTGACTTGTATGGCTGCCTCCTGTGGGCTTTCGATGAGGCGCTCTTCCTTGTAAAGGCCAGCTTCACGAATCTCAGCGAGCGTCTGACTGAGATGTTCTTTCATTTTACCGTACATAGTGTTAATGGTTATAGGTTATTGGTTATAGGTTATTGAAGCCTTTGGAATGATTTGTCATGCAAAATTACAAAAAAAACTTCATTCTTCGTTCTTCATTCTTCATTTTTTTGTAACTTTGCATGTGCTAAAACTAAAAACGCTTCAATAACCTATAACCTATAACCAATAACTATTCATGAAGAACATACTTATTATCGGCTCGACGGGACAGATTGGTTCCGAGCTGACCATGCACCTGAGAGGCATTTATGGAAACGAACATGTTGTGGCAGGCTACATCCCCGGAGCAGAGCCGAAGGGCGAACTGTTGGAGAGCGGCCCGTCTGCTCTTGCCGATGTGGTCAACGCCGAGAGCATTGCCGAAGCTGTGAAGAAGTACAACATCGACACCATCTACAACCTCGCCGCCCTGCTCTCTGTCGTGGCAGAGTCGAAGCCCCGCCTGGCTTGGAAGATAGGCATCGACGGCCTCTGGAACATCCTCGAGATTGCACACGAGAACAAGTGCGCAGTGTTCACGCCCAGCTCCATCGGCTCGTTTGGCATCGATACGCCGCACGACATGACGCCGCAGGACACCATCCAGCGCCCGCGCACCATCTATGGTGTGTCGAAGGTAACGACCGAACTCCTTAGCGACTGGTTCTTCCACAAGTACGGCGTCGATACACGCTCTGTCCGCTTCCCGGGCATTATCTCCTATGTCACACCTCCAGGCGGCGGCACCACCGACTATGCCGTTGACATCTACTACTATGCCGTTCGCGGCGAGAAATTCACTTGCCCCATTAAGGCTGGCACGCACATGGACATGATGTATATGCCCGACGCCCTCCATGCCGCAACGATGCTGATGGAGGCCGACCCGACGCGTCTCAAGCACCGCAACGGCTTCAACATCGCAGCCATGAGTTTCGACCCCGAAATGATTTTCAAGGCCATCAAGAAGTACAAGCCGGAGTTCGAGATGGTTTATGACGTTGACCCGCTGAAGCAGTCCATCGCCGAGTCTTGGCCCAACTTCATGGACGACACCTGCGCCCGTCAGGAGTGGGACTGGAAGCACCAATATGACCTTGATGCCATGACCAAGGACATGCTCGACAAACTCGCAAAGAAGCTGCTGTAAGGCAGCTTCTTTGCATATATTCTTTGTGGTTTTGCAAGTTGAATTATCCGGTCAGTTCACTTCTATCAGCACCTCGGAGAGGGTGGGGTGGATGTGGACGGTGTCGCGAAGCTGGCGAAGCGTGGCGCCGAGAGTGATGTAGGCGGTCACTTCCTGCACGATGTCGGCGGCATGTGCGCCGAAGACATGCGCGCTGAGCAGTTTGCCTTCATCCAGCTCACAGCAGAGCTTCACCATGCCCTCCGTTTCGTTCATTGCCAAAGCCTTGCCGTTGGCACGGTAGAAGGACTTATGGCACTCGAAAGGTATGCCGGCCTCCTTGAGCTGGTCTTCCGTTGGGCCAACGCAAGCGGCTTCGGGTTCTGTGAAGATGGCGGCAGGCATGACCTCAAAGCGTATCTTGTCCTCAATGCCGAGGATGCGGTTCACGACGTGTATGCCCTGCATCTCTGCAGCGTGGGCGAGCATCTGGCGGCCGTTGACGTCGCCAATGGCAAAGACCCCCTCTAACTCCCTCTCTATGGGGAGAACTTTGAAGTGCTCATCGACGGGGATGATGCCACCCTTGGCAAGTGCGATGCCTGCGGCTTCCAGGTTCAGACCCTCTGTGTTGGCCTTGCGGCCCGTTGCCATGAGGATGGCGTCGGCATCGACGGAAAGCTCCTTGCCCTTCTGGTCGAAGAGAACGGAGAGACCCGACGAAGAAACGCCGGGCACAACGGCTTTCACGCCAGCACCCATGTAGAACGTGATGCCGCGCTTTTCGAGGAGCTTGCGCAGGCGCTTGGCAATATCGCTATCCACCATTGGCAGGCATTCCTTGAGGTACTCGATGACCGTCACCTCCGAGCCGAAGCGCTGGAACACACTCGCGAACTCCATGCCGATGACACCTGCACCGATGATGCAGAGCTTCTTCGGCAGTTCCTTGAGCGCGAGCAAGCCTGTCGAATCGACGACGCGCGGGTTGTCCACTCCTGCGATGGGCAGCATTTTGGGTGAGCTGCCTGTGGCAATGATGATGTTGGGGGCTGTGTAGGTCTCGTTTGTTGCGACTGAGTCGCAACAGACCGTACGGGCATCGACAAAGGAGGCACGGCCACGCACAAGCGTGATGTTGGGATGCGAGAGCAATGTCTCGACACCGCCACGCAAAGCCTCCACCACTTGCGGCTGCCGCTCGATGGCTTCAGCGAAAGTGGCGGAGTGGACGTATGTCTTCGTCGGTATGCAGCCCACGTTGAGGCATGTGCCGCCAACATGCGCGTCCTCGAAGATGACGACCTTGAGGCCATGCTTTGCAGCATGAACGGCTGCCTTGTAACCGCCAGGGCCTGCACCGATGATGATGAGATCAGTCATAATAATGAAAGAATGAAATAATGAAAGAATGAAAGAATGAAGGAATGAAGGAATGAAGGAATGAAAGTTTGACAGCCATGCTTCAATCATCCATTCTTATCATTTCTCTTTGTGTTTTTTATTGTTGTTACTAATGTTCCTATTATCACGTTCAAATCATTCACGTTAGAATCAAATTGCTTGACACTAATGTTCTCTGAATCAAACAATAACTCGAGCCAGTATTTAGTTTCCGTAGCTTCTTTAAGAGAGATGCTCAATTTATTGACAAAGTCTGCTCGGCTTTGAGCATTGATACTTTCCGCGATATTTGCACCTATACTTGTTCCGCTGCGGTAAACTTGTTTTGACATGACAAACTCCTTTTTCTCATTACATAGAAATGTATAGAGTTTTATCACTCTCAAAGCGAATTTCTTACTTAACTCATATAGTATATTGTCATGTGTCATTTAATTCATGGAACTTCTGTCAAGTTTTCATTTTTCATTCTTTCATTCTTTCATTTTTCATTTGACGGAACGTCACAATAGGATGCTTGGCAGCCAGTACATCGTCAACGCGGCCGATGGGCGTGTTGTGTGGTGCAGACTTCACCTTGTCGGGGTCGGTCTTGGCTTCCTCGGCTATCTGGCGCATGACGGCAATGAAGCCGTCGAGCGTCTCCTTGCTCTCGTTCTCGGTCGGCTCAACCATGAGGCTCTCATGGAAGAGCAGCGGGAAGTAGATGGTGGGAGCGTGGTAGCCGTAGTCCAAGAGGCGCTTGGCAACGTCCATTGTCGTTACGCCTGTGCTCTTGTCCTTCAAGCCGTCGAACACAAACTCGTGGCAGCAAAGGCCGTCGATGGGCAGCTCATAGACATCCTTGAGGCTCTCCTTGATGTAGTTGGCGTTGAGGACGGCAAGCGGACCAACTTCCTTGATGTTCTCACGACCAAGGGAGAGAATGTAGGCGTAGGCACGCATCATCACGCCGAAGTTGCCATGATAGGGCGAGACGCAGGGGAAGAACTCCTGCAAGCCTTCGCGCACGCCGACAGGACCTGCGCCGGGGCCGCCGCCGCCGTGAGGCGTGGAGAACGTCTTGTGCAGGTTGATGTGCATCACGTCGAAGCCCATGTCGCCAGGACGGCAGGCACCGAGCATCGGGTTGAGGTTCGCACCGTCGTAGTACATGAGGCCACCGCAGCCGTGAATGAGCTTGGCAATCTCCGGGATGCGTGTCTCGAAGAGGCCGAGTGTGTTGGGGTTCGTCATCATCATGGCGGCGATGGAATCACCGCTTACGGAACAGATGCGCTGCAGGTCGTCGAAATCAACGGTGCCGTCAGCAAGGCTCTTCACTTCGATGATCTCCAAGCCGCAGACAGCCGCAGAGGCGGGGTTGGTGCCGTGGGCTGAGTCGGGGACAATGACCTTCTTTCTTGCCAAGTCTCCGCGCGAGCGATGATAGTTGTCGATGGTCATCAAGCCGGTCAGCTCGCCGTGCGCGCCGGCGTAGGGCTTGAAGGTGAAGTGAGCGAGGCCAGTCAGCTCACAGAGAGACTTCTCCAAGAGAGCCACGAGAGCCAGTGCGCCTTGCGTCGTCTTGGCAGGCTGCTCGGGATGAAGGTTCTGGAACTGCGGCTGGGCTGCCATTTCTTCGTTAATCTTCGGGTTGTACTTCATGGTACAAGAGCCAAGAGGATAGAAGCCGGTGTCAACGCCGAAGTTGTTGTTCGAGAGGTTCGTGTAGTGGCGAACGACGGTCAGCTCATCACATTCCGGCAGGCGGGCATCCTCGGAACGCCGCATAGAAGCAGGCACTTCGTAGCGGCCAAAGTTGTTCTTCGGCAGGCTGTAGCCTTTGCGGCCCTCCTTCGAAAGCTCGAAAATCAGGTTTCCATACAATCTGTTATTCATAGGGCAGCAAGTTTTACGAGGTTATCAATTTCTTCTTTCGACCTTTTCTCTGTGACAGCGAAGAGCAGTCCGCCATCGAACTTCACGCCGCCAAGGAAGCCGGCCTCGATGAAGCGCTGGTAGAGGGCATCAACATCGTCGTCGTACTTGACGTGGAACTCGTTGAAGAACGGCTTGTCGTAGGTCAGATGGAACTTGCCGGTCTTGAGCAACGCATCGCAGAGGTAGTGTGCTCCGGCGTAGGAGAGTTCGGCAGCTTCCTTCACGCCCTGCTTGCCCATCAAAGACATATAGACAGTCACGAAGAGTGCCATTAGGCTCTGGTTGGAGCAGATGTTGGACGTTGCCTTCTGCCTGCGGATGTGTTGTTCGCGGGCTTGCAGGGTCAGGACGAAGGCGCGTTGGTCGCGGTTGTCCTTCGTCATGCCCACAATACGTCCTGGCATCTTGCGGATGAGCTTCTCTGTGCAGCACATGTAGCCGACGTAGGGGCCACCGAAGAGCATGGGAATACCGAGGCTCTGGCCGTCGCCCACAGCAATGTCGGCTTGCCATTCGCCCGGCGTCTTGAGTACAGCGAGGTCGGCTGCCACATTATCTATAATAAAGAGCGCTTTCTTGTCGTGGCAAGCATCGGCAAAGCCTGTGAAGTCTTCCACGATGCCATAGACGTTGGGCTGTTGCACCATGACACCAGCCACATCGCCTGCTGCCAGCTGTGCTTCGAGGTCTTGCTTCGAAGTCACACCGTCCTTGAGAGGAATGGTGACGAGTTCGATGCCTTGATGCAGGGCGTAGGTGTCGAGTACCTCGCGTGTCCTTGGGTTCATGCCTGCAGACACGAGGACTTTGTTCTGCTTCTTGCCGGCAGCGACGCTCATCATCATGGCCTCGGCAGCGGCAGTCGTGCCGTCGTACATCGAGGCGTTGGCGATGTCCATGCCTGTCAGCTCGGCCATCATGCTTTGGTATTCAAAGATGTAGTGCAGTGTGCCTTGCGAGATTTCTGCCTGATAGGGCGTATAGGACGTGAGGAACTCCGAGCGTTGCAGCAGGCTTGGAATCACGGAGGGCGTGTAGTGGTCATAGACACCGAAGCCGGCAAAGCAGGTCAGCTGCTCGTTCTGTTCGCCCAGCTTCTTGAAGGTGTCGCGCACTTCCAGCTCGCTCATCTCCGACGGCAGCTTGTAGTCGCCTCGGAAACGAATGCTTTCTGGAATTTGGGCGTAGAGGCCATCGAGATTCTTGACGCCGACCTTCGCAAGCATTGCCTGAAGGTCGGCATCAGTTTGAGGATAATACTTGTACATTTTCGTAATTGTCGTTTTCTGTTTTCGTAATAACGTGATAACGTAATGACGTTATAACGAGACATCGGACGTTACTCGGCGCAATGTGCCTTGTAAGCTTCGACATCCATGAGAGCATCGAGTTCCGATGGGTCGGAGAGCTGCACCTTGATAATCCAGTTGCCGAAAGCGTCTTCGTTCAGAAGCTCTGGCTTGTCTTCGAGAGCCTCGTTGACCTCAACGACGGTGCCGCTGACGGGAGAGATGAGGTCGCTTGCTGCCTTGACGCTCTCAACGGCGCCAAACTCTTCGCCTGCCGTGACTTCGTCATCCACATCGGGCATATCGACGTAAACCACATTGCCGAGCGCGTGCTGGGCATAGTCAGAGATACCTACATAACCGTATTCGCCTTCAACGCGAATGTACTCGTGTGACTCGCTGTAGCGGAGTCCTTCTTCAAATTTTGCCATAGTTGTTACTTTTTATAATGTTTGTCATAGAATTTTTTCTTTACCACTTTGCCCTCGAAGACCTTTTTGCGAATCTGTACGGAGAGCGGGGTGTCGAGTTTTGCGAACTCGGTCTTGACGAGAGCCATGCAGACGCTCTTATCGACGCTGAGGCAATGGTAGCCGGTCGTGACTTCGCCTACGACTTCGCCTGCCTCGTTGAGGACAGCATAGCCGTGACGGGGGATTGCCTTGTCGGCAAGTTCGATGCCCACGAGCTTCTGCGCTACGCCGTTGGCTTTCTGTTCTGCGAGAGCTTCCTTGCCGATGAACTCGGGCTTGTCGAGCTTGCAGAACATCGAGAGGCCAGCCATAACGGGCGAGATGTCGGCGCTGAGTTCGTCGCCATAAAGCGGCAGACCTACTTCGAAGCGGAGTGTATCGCGACAGCCAAGGCCGCAAGGCTTGCAGCGGCCGCTCTCGATGAGCTTGTCCCAAGCCTTCTGCGTGAACTCGTGCGAGCCGTAGATCTCGAAGCCGTCCTCGCCTGTATAACCTGTGCGGCTAATGATGATGTCGCCCACAACCTTCGCAGTGTAGAACTTCAGGTCGCGTCCGTCGATGCCAAGCACGTCGAGGACGACGGCTTCTGCTTCTGGGCCTTGCACGGCAAGCTGCCCGTAGTAGTCGCTCTGATGGTCGAGCTTGATGTCGAAACCGGCAGTATGCTCCTTCATCCAAGCCACATCCTTGTCGATGTTGGCGGCGTTGATGACGAGGAAGAAGTCATTCTCGCCCATCTTATAGACGAGGAGGTCATCCACCGTGCCGCCGTTGGGATAGAGCATCATGCCGTAGTAGATTTGTCCGACGGGTGCGCCGCTGACATCGTTCGTAAAGATGTGCTGGACGTAGCGCTCTGCATCGGGACCAGTGATGCGCACTTCGCCCATGTGGCTCACGTCGAACACGCCGCAGTGCTGGCGCACGGCGTTGTGCTCGTCGGTGATGTTCGTGTACTGGATGGGCATGATGAATCCGCCGAAGGGTGACATGAGTGCGCCCAATGCCACATGGCGGTCATAGAGACATGTTTTCTTTTCCATAGATAAATTCAGGTTTTAGGTATTCTTGTTCGATGGTTTCAATGTTTTTCACGTCCTCTTCTGTAAGTTGCAAATCGTCGGAGCAAAGCCTTTTTATGGCAAAAGCCTTGAACTCCTCGATGGTGATGTCGGTGTGCTCCTTGAGGAGCGTGATGCGCTGGCGCACGCTTTCGACGCCGTGCTTCGTGAGTTTCTGCCGGGGCGGCGTGATGGCATTCAGCATGTGCTGCATGTCGGTGTCGAAGAGCATTGTGCCGTGGACGATGCTGTAGCCGGGTTTGTGGTAGAAAGCGTTGCCCGAGACCTTCCGTCCGCCGATGAGGATGTCGTTGTGCTCCGTGGATGTTGCCTCCAGTCCCAGCTCTCGGAGCATCCCGCAGACCATGTCCATGTACTCCTTGAAAGTTGTCTGCACCTCGTCGGAGCGTGTGATGTAGCTCATCATCACGTTGTGGGTGTCGGCATAGACGCAGCCGCCGCCGCTCTTTCGCCTGTAGAACTGTATGCCGTGCTCACGGCAATAGTCCAGGTTCACCTCGTTCTCAATCACCTGGTTGCGCCCGAAGATGACCGTCGGCTCCACTTGCCAGAGGAAGAAAGCCCCCTCCCCGCTCCCCCTTTGGGGGAGTGCTTCATTCCCGCTGCCTCGCCGCTCAAGAGCACTCCCCCAAAGGGGGAGCGGGGAGGGGGCTACTGCCCATTCCTCCATCGCCAGGTAGAAGCTGAGCCGCCGCGTCTCGTCTGTGGGAAGTACCAAGTGTGTCATTCCGCCTACAAAGATACAAAGAAAAGTTGATATGTTGAAAAATAAAAAGGCTAAAAAGAATGCAGATTGATGATTTCATGTAAAAAAGCCCCATGCGGGCGATGCTCTTAAAGGGAAAAACGTCACATGGGGGCTAAAATACTCCCCGCAAGGGAAGAGTTAAATAGTTTTTGTTGGGGTAGGGTACAAAAGGAATATGATTATCCGCAATCTGCCTATGATTGTAAAATCTTTTCGCAATTGCGGCTCTTCTGACAGCGTTTTTCCTCTTGCGGGGCGTTTTGATACCCAAAGGGCAGGAAATGGGCTTAAATCGAATCGCCACTGACAATCAGACGGTTGCGAGGCGACATTGCGGAATGGTTTGTTAAAAAAGTATTGCAACTTAACGAGATAGTGTTAAACGAGATAAAGTTTTGGGGCAAAATGGGCATGGATTGAAGGTGAAAAGAACGTGGGGTTTGGTTCATAAGAACGTGGACTTATGACCATAAGTCCACGTTCTTATGAGAAACGAGGCATGCTTCATCTACCAAAACGCCGTTTAGTCCTTGCTTTTTATGTAAAGAATTTTGACTGACAGGCACCAGGCACAAAAAAGCCTTTCAACGGATGGCGTTGAAAGGCTGCGAGGAAGTGAGCTTCCTCTTATGTTATACCAAGTGACCTATTATCTGTTCTCGGTCGCCGGGCAGGTAGTCGATGACGGGAATCTCAATCATCGTGTAGGCACCGGGCTGCTGCTTCATCGTGGCACGGGCGGCGTTGACGAGCACCTGAGCGGTGAGGGCGGGATTGTTGATCTTCATGTTGAACTCGAAGAGCTGGTTGTGCGTCTGACCGCTCACGCCCTTGCGTACGAGGTTCACACCGTGGCCTACATCGTTCAGGGCATCCACGCTCTCCACCTGGAAGACGTGCGTCTCGTCGTGGGAGAAATAGGGGTCAGCCTTGATGGCTTTCGTCACCTCTTCGAGGCTTGCACCCTCTTCCAGCTCGACATACACCATGCGACGGTGGATGCCTTCGCCCACGGGAATGGTCATCGAGAGCGCGTCCTTCACACCCGCCTTGCTGCGCACGCAAACGCTGTGCCCCATCGAGCGGCCCGGACCGAAGTTCGTATAGGTCAGTCCCTTGGGTGCGAGGCTTTCCATCAATGTGCGGACGATGCTGTCGCTGCCCGGATCCCAGCCCGCCGATATGATGCTCACGGCTCCATGCTGCTTTGCGGCAGCTGAGAGAGAGCGGCGAAGGTCGAGGATGGACGTGTGGATGTCGAAGCTATCCACAGTATTGATGCCCAAAGCGAGGCATTTGAGGGCGTGTTCCTCCACGGAACGGGTGGGGGTGGCCAGTATGGCAACATCCACCTTGCCCAGCTCCTTGATGTCCTTCACTACGGCATAATCTGCCAATTCCGCAGGCTTGTCGGCTGCACCATTACGGCGCACGATGCCGGCAATCTCCATATCGGGAGCTGCCTGCAAAGCCTGAACGGTGTACTTCCCAATGTTTCCGTAACCAACAACGGCAATTCTTAGCTTGTCCATGTCTTGTTATCTTTTAGTTCGTGTTATCCTTAATTCGCCGACAAAGGTACACCTTTTTCGCGAAACAGGCAACAAAAAGTCAAACTTTATCTGCCTTGTATGAGCTTTTTGCCGTTTTGGATGTAGATAGAGCCTGGCTTGAGGTCGGTGACGCGGCGGCCCATGAGGTCATAACATTTACTATTTGACAATTTACAATTTACAATTTCTTCCTCCACATGAGGTGCCTCAATGCCATCGATTATCTCGTCTGTCAGGTCGCCGACGATGGTGCCATAGTTTGCCCAGCTTGATGCCTGGTACTTCGAAAGGGCGCTGGCATAGACATGAATCGTGGGATTGCTGTTGAAGATGTATGCCCCGAGGCTCGGCGGCGTGAGGGCTTTGACATAGACGTCCTTGACGGGCGAGTTGTAGAACACGCCCTGGCTCATGCTCGACACCTTCTTGCCGATAATAACAGTTGAGAGCGTGCTGCTACCGCCAAAGGCTTCGAGACCGATTGAGGTGACAAGATCGGGAATCTCTATCATCTTGAGGCCAGAGAAGCGGAAAGCTCTGTCCTCTATCTTGGTCGTCTTTAGGGGCAGGCGCATCGAAACGAGTTTCTTGAAACTGTCGAAGGCGTAGGCTCCCACAGTATTGAGCGAGGTTGTGTAACTCTGATAGTAGGCCGAGCCGCCAGACACGATTTTGGCCTGCGAGAGGTCTATTGACTGGAGATTGCCCTCGCTAAGGAGCTGGCGCAGGTACTTGATGTCCTTGCCGTTGATGTTGCCGCTGATGGTGGCCTTGATTGCCTTGTCAGAGAGAGAGTCTGCCAAGACACCGGCCTTAGGCATGACTACATACTCCGCGCCGCTGCCAGCTCTGATGATTTTGTGCAGGGAACCGTCGGCATCAAGAGAGTACATCGAATATTGAACATTGAACATTGAAGACGGGATGCAGAAGCTCTTGGCATTGGCGGCGAAGAGGAGATTGTCGAACGCATCGAGCGCCAAGAAGCCCAGTCCGCCTTCGCCCTCCAGGGCATAGAGCGAGTCGGCTTGCAGATAAGTATAATCCGAAGGCGCACATGCACCGGGCAGATAGTCGGTGAACTGCCCGACGTCGCCGCACTGGCCCACCTTATCCGACTCGCGCCGCTTCTGCCCTGCCGTCGTGATGAAGCCTGTCGTGAGCACATAGTCGGCACGGTCCTCGATGAAGAGTATCTCGCGGTTCTTTGTCGGGTACTTGGCAATCTCCGCCAACGTCTTGTCTATGTCGGACTGAGAGACCGTCATGTAGTGTGCGCCGTAGTCGTTGACCAGAAAGTTATTGAGCGGCTCGAAGAAGCCCCAGACCCTAAAGAAGTCCGTGAGGTCCTCCTGCACGATTTCGCACACCTTGCGGACAAACTTCAGGCAGCCCGTGTTGGAGCTGTAGAGGGTCAGCGGGTCTTCGCGTAGCTTCTTGAAGAGCGTCGGGTAGAACGACGTGTTCCGCTGTGCCAAGTGATAGTATAGGTAGAGCTGCCAGTACATGCGCATCTGGCTGTCGAGCGGACGGGTGAAGAACGGTTCGCGCCGTGCATGTTCGTCCATGATGGTGGAAAGAGGCGAGCCGCTGGACGTGATGAGTCCCGTGTGGAAGCGGATGTAGTTGGAGAAGAGGTTGTTCGAGACCTCCGTACCGCCTTCCACGGTGATAGCGCCCTGATTGTTGTGTCCGCACTCATGGGCAGCGCACCAGTCGTCGAAGTCTGCCGTGCGGCTCACGTCGAAGGAGCTTTGGACGCAGCCTGCCGTGTTGTACATTGTGCGGAAGGCAGCCGAGTTGGCAAAGCCGCCGTCGGTCGATTCACCTTCCACCGCGAAGTTCGGGTTGTTATAGTATTTTGGGAAGAAGGCTTCGCCGCCCGAAATGTAGAACGGCGCACCAGCCCGCTGACCCGAAGCCACAGACTCGCAGATGCCCATCAGCTCCTTCTCCCAGACGGTCAGGCTGTCGAACCAGCAAATGCTCTTCTCGATGGTCTTCGGCCAGACACTTCTGTATGTGCTTGTCTTGAAGTTGAAGAGGGACTGCCCGCCCTTGACTGTGAAGCGTTCATGAGTGGCTGCGGCAAGGATGGCCTTGTAGTCGCTGTCGCTCTGCCGCTTCACGTCGTAGTAGCCATTCACTACGCCGCCCTCGATGTGAATCTTCATGTCGGGCCACTCGTCGAGGGTCTTCTTCATCGTTTTCGTGTCTGCTATATATAATATGTAGAAGAGGGCAGCCTCTGTACCATCGACGATGTTCAGTCCCTTCTTGAGCATCTTGCCCTGCTTGGCACTGGTGACGAGGTCGTTGCCCTGACAGCCAGCGATATAGAGCGTGGCGCCAGAGGGTATGTCGCTATCCACAAAGACATAGAGCGGGTCGTAGCCCGACGTGTAGATGCCTGTTGGGTTGCCCATGAAGGAGCCGCCCGTGCTGCGTAGCTTGCTGTTCCAGTAGCCCGCATCGCTGTATGCACTATACGAATGGATGCGGAAATCCTTCTCATAGGGCCTCCAGTCCTCGTTCTTCAGTTTCAGGGCAATGTCCCTCATAAACGAGGGCATACCCGCCTCGGTGAGGGATTGCGTCAGCTCCTCATCGCTCATGGCCTTGTACTCGGCCTTCAGCTCGGTGCAGGCCACGTCCTCGAAGAAGGTGCCTGCCAACGTGTTGACGATAGCGCTGGAGTCGGCCTCTTCCTCAGGATAGTAGCGTTCCAGGTTTCCTTGAATGGTGCCGTACTGCTTCCAAGTTGATGCCTTGTAGTCGTTGAGGACACTGGAATAGACAAGAATCTTCGGGCTTGCCGTGAAGATATAGGCGTCAAGCGAAGGCGGAGTCTTGGGCTTGACGTATGCCGTCGTGATGGAAGACGAGTTGTAGAAAACGGCCTGCTCGAGCTTCGACACCCTCTTGCCAATGACGATGGTCTTGAGGGCGTTGCAGTCGGCAAAGCAAGCGCCGCCTAATCTGGTAACGGCATCGGGGACTTCCACCTTGCTGATGCCCGTCTTGGAAAAGGCGTATCTGCCGATGGTGGTTATTGTCGTGGGCAAGACAACTGTTTTGAGCTTCGAGCAGTCGGCAAACATGTAATCGCCCAACACATCGTCCTGCGTCGTGTAGCTCTCGTTGTAAGCCACGCCGCCGCTAACGATACGGACGTCCTCCAAGTTGAGCGAAGTTACAGCTCCTGCGTTTATCTTCTCGCGGAGGAACTTGACATCGGTGCCGTTGATTTTGCCCGTCAGTTTGAGCGTCTTGGAAGTCATCTCAAAGATTGAGGACAAAGTGCCAGCTGTTGCCACATGAATGGTGTCGGCTGCCCAGCCGTTCGACGAAACGAGACAGGCGATGCCTGCCAGCACCGCGCCGAGTATTCTCTTGATTCCTATACCTTGCATATCTGTGTCTTTAATGTACTTTTCAAACTACCTACACCTAATTGATAAATTAGGCACGCCTAATTCGCAAACTAGATACGTCTAATTGGAAAACTAGGCACGTCTAGTTAGCCAACTAACCGTGCCTAGTTTCAAGGGGCGACACTTTTACTTGCCGAACATAAACTTCTTGCCGCCACGAATGTAAATGGTGCCCGGCTGGAGGACTGTAACCTTGCGGCCCATCAGGTCGTAGCAGCTGTCCGAGTACTCTGAGTTCTCTGAATAATCCGAGTCTTCTGAAATCTCCTCGATGCCGTCAATCATCTCGTCTGTCAGGTCGCCCACGATGGTGCCGAACCTTTCCCAGTTTGCGGCCTTGTACTTCTCGACTGCACTGGCATAGACGTGTATGGTGCGGTTCTTGCCAGCAAAGAGATAGTCGCTGACACCGTTCAGGGTTGGAGGTGTGAGGGGCTTGACGTATGCGTCCTTGAGAGCGGAGCTGCCGTAGAAGATACCCTGCTCCATCGACTTAACGCCCTTGCCGATAATCACAGCCTCCAGCGAGTTGCAGTAGGCAAAGGCATCGCCGCCAATAGAGGTCACCTTGTCGGGAATCTCAATGAACTTGATGCTTGAACCCGAGAAGGCAGCGGCCCCAATGCTGGTAAGCGTGAAAGGCAACTTTATTGAGACAAGCTTCTTGATATTCTGGAAAGCGTTGGCAGGGAAGGAGGTGAGTCGAGCCTGTTCGAGGTCTATGGACTGAAGGTTCTCTTCGTTGACAAGTTGCTTCATGTATTTGAGGTCTGTCGTGCTAATCGGTCCGCTTACAATCAACTTGATGCATTGGTCGTTCTCCAGCTTCGTCTTGAGAGTTCCTGCTCTGGAAAGCTCGACATATTCTGTGCCGCTGCCTGCCCTGGTGACTTCGTGGAGTGAGCCATCGGCATCGTAGGAGTAGATTTTGAAGTCTCTGCCTACGCTTGTCGGGACGCAAAGGTTCTTCGAGTTGGAGGCATACTTGAGATTGTTTTCAGCATCGAGCATCAGAATGCCCAGACCGCCTGTACCCTCTAATGCATAGAGGGAGTCGGACTGGAAATAGACATATTCCGAAGGCTCACAGGCTCCGGGGAGATAGTCGGTGAACTGACCAAGCTCGCCGTATTGACCCACCTTGTCCGAGCCGCGACGCTTCTTGCCTGCTGCCTGGAGGAAGCCTGTCGAGAGCACATAGTCGGCACGGTCCTCGACAAAGATAATCTCGCGGTTCTTTTTCTCGTATTGTGAAATCTTGGACTTCGTGCTGTTGATGGTGGCCTTCGTCACAGCGATAGGATGCGAGCCGTAATCATCAATCTTTGTTCCGGCCTTTATCGGTTCAAAGAAACCCCAGATGTCGAAGAAGTCGGTGAGGTCTTCTTGTGCAATCTCGCAGACCTTGCGGACGAACTTCAGGCCGCCGTTGGTGTTGTTCGAGGAGTTGTAGAGCGACAACGGGTCTTTACGCAGTGCCTTGAACAGCTCTGGGTAGAAGGACGTGTTCTTCTGCCCCAAGTGATAATAAAGGTAGAGGTTCCAGTAGAAGCGCAAGCGGCTGTTCACGTCCCTGAAGTAGAAAGGTTCATGGCGTGCATACTCGTTCATCACCTGGGCAAGCGACGAGCCGTTCGATGTGTTGAGGCCGCCAAGATAGCAGACGAGGTTCGAGAAGACGTTGTTCGATGCCTCGGTGCAGCCTTCCAGATTAATGGCCCTCTGGTTGTTGTGGCCGCATTCATGGGCTGCGCACCAGTCATCCATCTCGGAGTTCGTGGCATTGAGGCAGTTTCTGATGCAGTCAATGCCGTTGTAGCTGGTCCTGTAAGCTGTAGAGTTTGCATAGCCGGCATCCTCTGGCTCGCCTTCGATGGCGAAGTTCGGGTTGTTGTAGTAGATGGGATAGATAGCTTCGCCGCCCGTCAGGTACCAGGGATAGCCTGCCTTCTTGCCTGTAGCCACCTCTTCGGTCATGCCCATCAGGTTCTTCTCCCAAACAGCCACGCTGTCGAACCAGCAGATGCTCTTATTCATTATAGTGGCCGTCTTGAACACTTCCTTAAAGGATGCGGTCTTGAGATGGATGAGGGAATGCCCGCCTCTGACAGTAAAGCGATTGAGTTTGGCTGCTTTTAGAATATTCAGGTAATCGGTGGAGGCGTGGAAGTTGACATCATAGTAGCCGTTCACTACGCCGCCCTCGACATGAATCTTTATCTCAGGCCATTGGTCGAGGGTCTTCCTCATTAACTTCGTGTCGGCAGTATAGACGATGTAGTAGAGGGCATTCTTCGTACCTTCAACGACATTGAGGCCCTTCACGAGCTTCTTGCCTGTCGTGGCATTGGTGATGAGTTGGTTATCTACGCATCCGGCGAAGTAGAGCGTAGCGTCGCTGGGCACGTTCTCGTCAACGAAGACATAAATCTCGTCGCCGTCATTTGCTGCATAGATGCCTGTCGGGTTGCCCATGTAGGAGCCGCCGCTGGCCATCATCTTGTCGTTCCAGTAGTTGGCATCGCTGTATGCCTTGTAGCTGTGGATGCGGAAGTCCTGCTCATAGGCTGCCCATGAGTTGTTCTTCACCTTGAGGGCTGTGGCAATCATCCATTCGGGCATTCCCACTTCGGTCAGGGCAGCCGTCAGTTCCTCGTCGCTCATGGCTTGATATTCGGGTTTCAGCTGGGTGCAGGCAGCATCCTCGAAGTAGTTGCCGCACAGGGTTTGTGCGATAACATTGGGATCTGCCTCCATTGGATAGTAGTTCTCAAGGCCACCCACGATGGTGCCCAAGGTCTTCCAATCCGTTGCCTTATAGTCTGTCAGAGCAGGCGTATAGACATAGATTTTAGGATTTGACGAGAAGAGATAAGCTGGAACGCTGGGAGGTGTCATGGGCTTCACATAAACCGTCTTGACATCAGACTGGTAGAACACGCCCTGGTTCATCTGTTTTACTTTCTTGCCTATGACCACCTTCTCTAAGGAGCTACAGTATGCGAAGGCGTCACCACCGAGCTTCGTCACGCTGCCTGGAATGTCGATTTCCTTGAGGCCTGTCCTCGAGAAGGCGTTGGTCTGAATGGCTGTCACCGTCGTGGGCAGCACCATCGCCTGAAGCTTCGAGCACTCGTAGAACATCTGTTCGCCTATGATGTCGTTCGCCGTCGTGTAGGTTCCGACGTAGGCTTCACCGCCGCTCACGATGCTCACACCCGACCAGTCGAGGCTCGTAACGGTTCCTGCCTCGACGAGCGAGCGGATGTACTTGATGTCGGTGCCGTTAATGAAGCCCGTCACCTTGAGCTCAGTGTCGGTACTCGTCAAGAGAGAGGACAGCGTGCCGGCTGTCTCGACATGGATTTCCGTTACGGCAAAGAGGTTTGCCGAAACGAGACAAGTCATAGCTGCCAATGACAACCTGAAGAGTTTTGTGTAGTTTTTCTTGTCCATAGTTTATGTTAGTTTTTAGTTTAGTTATTGCTTTATCATAATCTTCTTGCCGTTTCGGATGTAGATGTTACCGGGCTTCAAGGCTGTAACCCTGCGCCCCAGGAGATCGTAACATTTACTATTTGACAATTTACAATTTACAATTTCTTCCTCCACACGGGGTGCCTCTATGCCATCAATTATCTCGTCTGTCAGGTCGCCGACGATTGTGCCATAGCTTGCCCAGTCCGATGCCTGATACCTGGAGAGGGCGCTGGCATAGACGTGAATTGTGGGGTTGCTGCTGAAAAGGTAGTTGCCAACGCTCGGCGGAGTGAGTGGTGTGACGTAAACGTCCTTTACCTTAGAGCTATAGAATGCGCCTTTCGAGATTGTCTTTGCACCCTTGCCAATAAGCACGGTAGCCAGATTGTCACAATATGCGAAAGCATCTTCGCCTATGGCCGTCACTTTATCGGGTATCTCTATCATGCTCAGGCTGGTTCTGGAGAATGCATTCGAGCCTATCTTTGTGATAGTGAGTGGCAACTTCATATATGCGAGTTTCCGTAAGCCATAAAAGGCGTAATCGCCCATGCTGTTGATACTTGTGCTGTATGAAGTGCCGTTGTTTGTATAATAGGCTCCGCCGCCTGCTACGACTCTGGCGTCCGAGAGGTTGATGCTCTGGAGGTTTTCTTCGTTGATGAGTTGACGCATGTACTTGATGTCCTTGCCATTGATTTTCCCACTGACGGTAAGTTTGATGGCATTGGCCCGGTCGTCCGTGAGTTCTGTCTGAAGCGTGCCTGCTGTAGCGAGTGTGACGCTCTCTTCGCCATTGCCTGCCCTGACGACTTCGTGAAGTGAGCCATCGGCATCAACGCTATAGATAGTGAAGTCGCGGTCAACGCTTTTGGGTATGACTATGCATTTGGAATTGGCTGCATACTTGATGTTGTTGTCTGCATCGAGCATGAGGAAACCGACACCTCCGGTGCCTACCATCGCGTAGAGCGAGTCTGATCGGTAATAAACATACGACGAGGGCTCACATGCTCCGGGGAGATAACTGGTGAACTGTCCGACGTCGCCCCAGTGGTTGTCATCCTGTCCTAATCGCTTCTGCCTTGCTGTCGTGACGAAACTTGTGGTCGGCAGAGTCTCCACACGATCCTCGATGAAGATAATCTCGCGGTTCTTCACGGGATACTTGGCTATGGTGGCCTTTGTGCTTTTGATGTCGGCCTGCCTCGTCGTGACGTAATGGTCGCCGTAGTCCTCGACGTAGAGGTTGGAGGTAGGTTCGAAGAAGCCATAGATGGTGAAGAAGTCCGTGAGGTCTTCCTGAGCTGTCTCGCACACCTTGCGGACGAATTTCAGGCCAGAGGTGTTATTGTTGATGTTGGTGCCCTGCGACTTCAACCTGTCTGCACGCAGAGCCTTGAACAGCTCGGGAAAGAAGGAGGTGTTCTTCTGTGCCTGATGATAGTAGAGGTAGAGGGAGAAGAACAGGCGCAGACAGCTGTTGTTGACATTGCGGCTGTAGAAGGGCACGCGGTTCGCAAACTCCTGCATGGTAGTGCTCAAAGGGTTGCCCGAAGTTATCCTGTGCCCAACATGGAACCGGCAATAGTTGGAGAAGAGGTCGTTAGTGCCTTCGGTGAAGCCTACCAGCATGATGGGGAACTGGAGCTGATGCCCAAACTCATGTGCCGTGCCATTCTCGTCATAATTCGACACGTATGGGTTGAGGAAAGTCTTGCTTGCGTCGAGGGAGATGTGTATGCCGTACTCGGTGGAATGTGCGACAGAACCTGGCGAGTTGTTATCCACATAAGTGGGATTGTTGAAGTAGCCCGGATAGAAGGCATCGCCACCTGAGAGATAGAAAGGAGCGCCGGCTTTCTCTCCGTTAACCACAGCTTCGGTCATACCGGAAAGGTCCTTTTCCCATACCGAAAGGCTGTCGAGACATGCAACTGCCTTGGCGATTCTGCTCGGGTAGGTTTGCTTGAGGACTGACGTCCTGATGTTCATAACGGAGTGCTTGCCCTTGCAGACGAATGTGGAGTTGGCGGCAGCGTTCAGAAGCTTCTTGTAGTCGGTGTCGGTATGGCGGGAAGCGTCGAAGTAGCCGTCCACCTTGCCGCCCTCAATGTGTATCTTTATCTCCGGCCACTCTTCCAGCCTTTTGGTCATCGTTTTTGTGTCGGCAGTATAGAGGATGTAGTAAAATTTGTCTGCGTCACCATCAACGATGTTGAGGCCTTTCTTGAGCTTCTGCCCTGTCTTGCCAGAAGTGAACATCTGGTCAACGCCAGAGCCTGCGATGTAGAGTGTCGCGTCTTCGGGCACATCCTGGTCAACAAAGACATAGAGCTGGTCTGTATATGACTGGACATAGATGCCCGTCGGGTTACCCATATAGGAAGCGCAACGTACCCAGAGCTTCTCGTTCCAGTAATTCGCATCGCTATAAGCTTTGTACGAGTGGATGCGGAACTCCTGCTCGTAGGCTGCCCAAGAGTTGTTCTTTATCTTGAGGGCAATGGCTGTCATCTGTTCCGGCAAACCTGCTTCGGTCATAGCAACCGTCAGTTCCTCGTCATTCATTGCCTGATATTCGGACTTCAACTGTGTACAGGCGGCATCTTCGAAGAAGTTCTCGCACAATTCGTTCAGCAGGTCATCCTCATCTGGCTCCATCGGATAGTAGTTCGCCAGCGTGCCGGAGAGCGTGCCATAATTGTTCCAGCCCAGTTCCTTGTAGTCAGCCAAAGCTTCCTTATAGACATAAATCCTCGGGCTTGTCGAGAAGAGATAGGATGGCGGGCTGGGAGGCGTGATGGGCTTGACGTATGCGTTCTGAACGGAAGAAGCATAGAAAGAACCCTTGCTCAACTGGTTCACCTTCTTGCCGATGATGACAGTTTTCAGCGAGCCACAATAAGCGAAAGCATCTTCGCCAAGCGTTTTGACGCTGTTCGGGATGTCAATAGACGTAAGTCCCGTGTCCCGGAAGGCACTCTTTTTGATGGAAGTCACCGTCGAAGGCAGTATCATCTGCTGGAGGTTAGAGCACTGGTAGAACATCTCCACGCCGATGATGTCCGACTCCGTCGTGTAGCTCCCGTAGTAAGCCTCGCCGCCGCTAACGATGTGGACGCCCGACCAGTCGAGCTTTGTCACCGTCCCTGCCGTAACCAGCCCGCGGATATACTTGATGTCGGTGCCGTTGATGAAGCCCGTCACCTTGAGTTCCTTGTCGGTGGATGTCAGAAGCGAAGAGAGCGTGCCTGCCGTCTCGACGTTGATTTCCGTCACTGCCCAGAGGCTTGACCGAGAGGCACAAACAAAAACTGTCAGCAACAGAACAAGCCTTGCTGCGTGGTTTTTCATGTCCGAACGTGTTAGTTTATAGTTTTTCCGCCTACAAAGTTACAATTTAATTCTCAATTCCCGACGCTTAATTCCCATTTTCTTTATATCTTTGCACAAAAATAGCACTAACATGAAAAACATGAAACGCCTTTCCTCTCTTTTGACAGTTTTCGCAGTCTCTTTCCTGGCTTTAGCACACGAAGCCACTCCCATGAACATTGAGCCGACGGACAGCGAACGTCAGCTTGTACACAACAGATGGAATGTCAACGGCAACCACTCCGTCCAGTGGGAAACATCCAAGGGCAAACTGCCCTATACCGACCACATAGAGATGTCGGGGCTTCGCGCTTCGGTGGTCTATTATTGGGGTGTGGACGAAAAGAAGCTGCTCCAGATGAACCGCCACTTGGTGTTCCCTATGCTCCGAACCATACCCAACAACACCCATGCCAGCTGGATGCCGCGCTGCGATGTGGACTTCCTGAAGGGAATGACGGCTAACAAGCGCTTTATGACAGGGGAGGAAGTAAAGACGGTCACCATCGACGGCATACTGAATGTCTTCAGCACCATCAAGGGCGACGGCAACGACTTTGAGCTGACGCGCCAATACTTCCCAAGCACAACTAATACAGCGGTTTGCGAGGCATACACAATAAAGAACATTGGCAAGAAGACGGAGACCATTCGTGTGCCTGCTCTTTATCAAGTTCGCACCACAAACAAAGATGACGGCACGCGCGGCTCATACAAGCTGGTGGCTCGAACGGAGTTCCAGGAGGACTTCAAGAAGACGCTCGAGCCAGGGGAAACGGCAGAGTTCTATTGTTCCATTCAAGCTTTTGCCGAGGCCGACGAGAAGGAAGTTCCCCTGAATGTGGCAGACGAAAGGGGTTGGCGACAGGCGTTTGTGGATAAGGTGGCCAACGACAACCTGCAATTCACTTGCCCTGACCTCACCATCCAGACGCTTTTCCAGATGAGCAAGATTCGTGCCAGCGAGAGCATCTTCCATACCCAGAACGGCCTGATGCACGCTCCCGGAGGCGAGTCGTACTATGCTGCCATGTGGTGCAACGACCAGGCGGAATACGTCAATCCCTTCTTCCCCTTTCTGGGTTACGACAAGGGGAACGAGAGTGCAATGACCACTTGGAAGTCCTACCTGAAGCTTATCAACCCCGAATACAAGTTTGTGCCTTGGAGCATCATCTGCGGAGGCGACGATGTGTTTGGCCCCTTCGACCGCGGCGACGCTGCCATGCTTGCCTACGGAGCCAGCCGTTACTGCCTGGAACGTGGCGACAAGGAGATTGCCCGGGAGGTTTGGCCGCTGATAGAATGGTGCTTGGAGTATTGCCGTCGCCGCATCAACCAGAACGGAGTGGTTGCCAGCGAAGGGGATGAACTGGAGCACCGCTTGCCCTCAGGTGACGCTAACCTCTGCACCAGCAGCCTCTACTACGATGCCCTCATCAGCGCAGCATATCTCTTGGAGGAAAAGAGCTTCTCCAGACCCTCCCCTAATGGTATCTGCTCCTCTCCCTACAAGGGAGAGGTTGGGAGAGGGTCCGGTGGGTCTTCCTATCGCAAACAGGCTGCTGAGCTGCGCAGGAACATCGACCGCTTCTTCCATGCGACCGTCGAGGGTTACGACACCTACCGCTACTATGAGGGTAACGACGTGCTGCGCTCCTGGATTTGCATCCCCTTGACGATGGGCATCTACGAACGTGCCCAGGGCACCCTGCAAGCCATGTTCTCGCCTCAGCTCTGGACGGAGAACGGGATGCTCTCGCAGAGCGGTGACAAGATATTCTGGGACCGCTCCACCCTCTACGGCTTCCGGGGCGCCTTTGCCGCAGGCTATGCCGACAAAGCGCTGGAGTACCTGAAGAAGTTCTCCGCCATTCGTCTGCTTGGCGAACATGTTCCATACGTCGTGGAGGCTTGGCCCGAAGGCGGACTGCGCCATCTTTCAGCCGAGAGCGGACTCTATTGCCGTATCATCACAGAGGGCTTGCTTGGGTTCCGTCCAACGGGCTTCCGCAGCTTCACCCTCACCCCCCAGATGCCCACGGAGTGGAACGACTACAGCCTCCGCAACATCTTCGCCTGCACAGACTCTCCCATCAACATACGGGTAGAGCGCACCAGCAAAGGCAAGCTTTCTGTAAGCATCGAGAAGGGAGGCAAGCCCCTCAAGACCTTCATCATCAAGCCCGGCGAGACCATACGGGTGAATGTGAAGTGAGTTTACAAAATTCCTACAACAATCGCAACACTTGCAACACCAAGAAAAGAGAGGCTTCCATCACTGAAGTGAACCCCGAAAGTTAAACAAAAAACTTTCGGGGTTTATTATGCCAGGAAGAAAGAGAAAGAAACATGATTACGCAGACCGTCTAAAGTATATGTGTCTAGGAGTCTTGGATAATACACACATTATTCGCCAAAAACAGACAAAATCCAAGGAAATAATGCTTTCAGCGTGACCTAAAACCTGCCTCCGCGAGGACCTCCGCCGAAGCCGCCGCCATCTCTGCCTCCTCCGCGAGGGCTTCTGTCCTCACCACGACCTCCTTCGCCGCGGCCTTCCTCGCCTCTGCCGCGACCACCACCGCGTCCGCCGAAGCGACCGAAGCGCCAGTTGGCGGAAAGCAGGACATAGCTGCGCACCATTTCGTTCTGCGTGTCGGTGCGGCTTGTGGCGCTGATGTTGCGGTTCACGTCGTCGCGCTCGTTCAGGATATCGACGGCGCGAAGGCTGACGGTCAGCTGCTTGTGCGACAGGAAGCGCTGGCTGATGCTGCCGTTCCAGATGAGATGGTCGGTGTTCATGGCGGCATCGGAGTAGCCGCGACGGCTCTGCTGCTCGATGTCGCTGCTGATGGTCATTCCCCAGGGCGTGGTAATCACAAAGCTGCCGCCGTAGTTGAAATTATGGTGGTCGAGGTTTGATGCCGTCGCGTTGTTGCTGCGGTTGAGGTTGTAGCGGAAGTAGCCGTTGACGTTGGCCTCGACCTGCCATCCGCTCTCCCAGTCCTGACGGTAGGTGAGGCGTGCCCATTCGCTGAAGCTGCCGCTCTTCGTTTGGTTCTCCACCGTCATCTTGTTCTGGCTGCGGTAGAGGTAGCCCACGGAATTGGACATGCTTATCTGCGTGTTGGTGTTGACCCGCCAATGCTTTTTCTCGTCAAGCGCGGTGTTGAAGTTGAAGGAGGCGGAGCCGTTCCAGTTGCCGTTGACGTTGACGGGCATCGTGGTACGTCCGCCCGTCACCTCGTTGTATTCCGTGCGGTTCGTCGTGCTGTTGCGTGTGGTATGGAACTGCAAGTTGAGTGCCGAGGTGCGCTGGCGGTCAGGCACGGAGCGGCGGTACTCGAAGCTGATGTGCTGCGTGAAGCTTGGCTTGAGGGCTGCATTGCCGATGCGGATGTTCAGGGGGTTGGCATCGGAGAGCGTGTCGGGAATCATGTCGGTGATGTTTGGCCAGCCCGTATCGGCGTTGTAGCGGAAGTCGAGCTGTTCCTGTCGGCTGAACTTGTAGCGGAAGTTCACGACGGGCGAGGCATTGACGACGGTGCGCCGCAACAGCGTGTCGATGCGTCCCTTCTGATAGTCCACGCGGCTGATTTGCGGCTGCACGTTGCCGCCTATCGTGAGCTGGTAGCGGGTGCGGTTCATGCGCAGTTGCAGGCGCAGGTCGTGGTTCTGCCCGATGTTGCGCGTGTAGCTGCACTGCTGCTTGTCGGGGACGGCATAGGGCGAATCGTAGAACATGTCGTAGTTGCCGACGTTCACACCCAGCAGGTCGTTGTAGGGGTCGAAGATGGAGCGCACGTCGCGGTCGTTGTCGCGGAAGTTGTAGCGGTAGTTGTAGGTGAGCTGCAGGAAGGCTTGGTAGGCGATGGGTTCGCTGTAGCTGAAGCGTGCGTTGAAGTTGTAGTTGTAGTTTGCTCCTCTGTTGTACTGCACTTTGTGATAGACGGAGTCGCTTCCGTCGAGGGCTTGGATGAGGTAGTAGTCCGTCTGCGAGTAGTTGTTGCTCTTGCTGTCGGAGTCGCCATAGCCTCCGCCGAGGTTGATTGTGATGTTGCGCCCGGGCTTTTTCAGGCGTTTGTTGATTTGCAGCGAGGCAGAGGCGTTGATATTCTTCGAGCGGATCCAGTTGTCGCCTACGCGGTGGTTCACGCCAATCGCATTGGCGAGTTTGAGATAGTCGGCCAGCGGAGTGGCGGAGTACTGGAAGGGGTCGTCGTTCCAAGTGGCAGACTCGTTGCTGCCCCCGCTGCTGTTTCTGCCGAAGCTGAACTCCGGGCGGAAGAGGATGTTCCAGGTCGAGTCGGGCTTCCATTCCACCTTGTACTGGAAGTTGAAGTTGCCGTTGCGACTGCTGCTGTTGTTTCTGTTTGCTGAATAGGCGGAGTTGCGAAGCTCGAAGTTCTGGGTGTTCGACTGCGAGGCGCTGCTGCTCTGCTGGAAGTTGCCGCCCAGGCTGCCGTTCAGCTCCACCTTCTTGTTTTCCCAGTTCATCGTTGTGCCAAGCTCCTGGCGGTCGTTCAGACCGTTGCCCTGCGTGTTGTTGGCGCTGCCCACGAAGCTGAACTTCTGGTCGCCCCGGAAGGAGTTCACGTTCATTCGTCCGTTGTAGCGTTCGTGAGTGCCGTAGGCTCCGTTGGCGTTGCCGAAGAGTCCCTTCTTCTTGTTCTTCTTAATGGCGAGGTCGAGGACTGTGCGCTCGTTGCCGTCGTCGATGCCCGTGATGCGTGCCATATCGCTCTTCTTGTCGTAGGCCTTCACCTTATCGACAATCTCGGCGGGGATGTTTTGGAGTATCAGGTTGCGGTTGTTTCCGAAGAACTCCTTGCCATCCACGAGGATTTGGCTGATGCTCTTGCCGTTGAAGGTGTAGTTGCCGTTCTCGTCCTGCACGATGCCCGGCAGCTTCTTGATGAGATCCTCCACCATCGAGCCGTCCGGGAGCTTGAAGGCGTCGGCGTTGTAGGCCACGGTATCGTCCACCACGGTCATTTCCGGCAACTTGCCTTCTACCACAGCCTCCGCCATCACCGTGGCGTCCTCGCGCATCATCACGTCCGCCACTTTGAAGTTGCCCGAGCGCTTGGGTAGCGTCAGCTTGAACTTCTGCGTCTTGAAGCCCATAAACGAGACCTGCAACGTGTATGTGGCCGACGGGATGCCGGGCAGCAGGAACTGTCCGTTCTGCTTCGTCGTGGCACCCGCAATCATCGAGTCGCGTTCGTTGTAGAGCTTCACGGCAGCCCCTTCCATCGGTTGCAGCTTCTCGTTCTCGAAGACTGTGCCGCGAATGTTGAGCAGAAAGAAAGACCCACCCTGTCCCTCCCTTAAAGGGAGGGTGTCTTCCCCCTTTAAGGGAGAGTTAGAGAGGGTCTGCAGCAGGAGCAGCAGCGTGGCGAGGTATCGTATAGTTTTTCCCATACCATATATAATGACGCATGAAAGCGGCAAAGGTTTAATCGGGGAAAAGAAAAGAGAGCTGGGGGTGAGAAACTACAGTTTGCCGTCAGTACCACCATGGGAGGACTGCAGTTTTTCCGCGGTAGGACTCCAGTCCTCCCACGGTGGGACTGCAGTCCTGCAATAGAGAATTTTTAGGAGGACTGAGTTCCTGCCCATAAATATTTATGGAGGATTTTGTTGTAATGCAAAGAAAGAAGACCACAACTGTATATTTTACAAGTCAGAACACGATGCCGCCGCTTTGCTTTATCTCGCTCATGACGAAGGTGCTCTCGATGGAGCCGACGCTTTCGATGTCGCCAAGCTTGGAGAGGATGAACTCCTGATAGTGTTTCATGTCGCGCGCGCGTACCTTTAATAAATAGTCGTACGCGCCGCTGGTGTTGTAGCACTCCGTCACTTCGGGGATGAGCAGGATGCGGCGCACGAAGCTGTCGGCTATCTCGTGGTTGATTTGCTTCAGCTTCACTTTGCAGAAGACAAGCAGCCCCAGCCCGAGTTTCTCGGGGTCGAGCACAGCCACATACTTGCGGATGTAGCCCTGCCGCTCGAGGCGCTTCTGCCGCTCGAAGACGGGGGTGGGCGAGAGATTTACTGCTTCGGCAAGCTCTTTTGTAGTCAGTTTCGCGTTCCTTTGCAGCGTTTTCAGTATCTGCAAGTCGGTCTTGTCTAAGGTTTCTGCCATAGTTTTAGAATGATATTCTGTTTGGAGCTGTCCAAGGAGTTCGAAATAGATGTTTCTTCTTCTCTGTTTGCAAAGGTAGTGATATTTTCCGAATATAGCAAGAAATTTGGAGGATATTTCCTTTTTGCCGTACCTTTGCAGCAGAAAACAATTCAACAGATGTCGTAATATCGAAATATCGCAATATCGTAACATAAAAAAATAAGGATTATGAGCAAGAAACTTCATTTTGAGACTTTGCAGCTTCATGTAGGACAGGAGCAGGCAGACCCCGCAACGGATGCTCGCGCAGTTCCCATCTATCAGACCACGAGCTATGTGTTCCACAACTCTCAGCACGCAGCGGACCGTTTCGGACTGCGTGATGCAGGCAACATCTATGGTCGCCTCACCAATTCCACGCAAAGTGTGTTCGAGCAGCGTGTGGCTGCCCTCGAGGGTGGTGTGGCAGGCTTGGCCGTTGCCTCTGGTGCTGCTGCTATTACCTACGCGCTTCAAAATATTGTGCAGGCGGGCGATCATATCGTCGCTGCTGACAACCTGTATGGCGGTTCCTACAATCTCATCACCCACACGCTGGCAACTCAAGGAATTACAAACTCTATCGTCAACGTGAATGACCTTGCGGCGCTTGAGGCCGCCATACAGCCAAATACGAAGGTGGTGTATGCCGAGACGTTTGGCAACCCTAACTCCGACGTGCTCGACATTGAGGGCGTGGCTGCGGTTGCCCATCGTCACGGCATCCCATTCATCGTGGACAACACCTTTGGTACACCCTACCTCATCCGTCCCTTGGAGCACGGCGCAGACATTGTGGTGCACTCTGCTACAAAGTTCCTCGGCGGTCACGGCACCTCTCTTGGTGGTGTGATTGTGGATGGTGGCAAGTTCGACTGGAAGCAGAACGACAAGTTTCCCACGCTCGCTAAGCCAGACCCCTCGTATCATGGCATTGTCTTTGCCGATGCTGTGGGAGCCGCAGCCTACGTCACCCGCATTCGTGCCGTCATTCTGCGCGATACAGGTGCTGCCATTTCTCCCTTCAATGCCTTCATTCTCTTGCAAGGTGTCGAGACGCTGAGCCTCAGAGTGGAGCGTCATGTGGAAAATGCCCTGAAGGTGGTTGAATTCCTTGCCAACCATCCCAAGGTGGCTAAAGTTAATCATCCAGCCCTCGAGAGTCACCACGACCACACATTATATAATAAGTATTTCCCCAATGGTGGCGGCTCTATCTTTACCTTCGAGATTAAGGGCGGACAGGAAGAGGCTTGGCGCTTCATTGATTCCCTGAAGATATTCTCCCTGCTGGCAAATGTGGCCGACGTGAAGAGCCTCGTGATTCATCCCTACACCACCACCCACTCGCAGCTCTCCCCCGAGGAACTGGCCGAGCAGCACATCACGCCCTCTACCATCCGCCTCTCCATCGGCACGGAACACATAGATGACATCATCGACGACCTCAAGCAGGCATTCGACAAAATCTGAAGAAAATAACATAATAGGGTTATGATTCTGCCAAATCTCCAAAAAGATTTGGCAGAATGTGTTAATCTCCGTACCTTTGCAGGCGGAAACACACCAATCTTTGATGAAAGAGTATATATTGGCCGACAATCAGGAACTCACGCGCTTTGCCGTGGAATGTCTTCTCTGCGAGGACAAAGAAATTGCTGTATATCATGCTTCGGACAGAGCCACCCTCGTGTGCCTACTCTCCGGACATCCGGATGCTGTTGTGTTGCTCGACTACACCCTTTTCGACTTTTCCGACGAAGACCAGCTCCTCATCGTCGCAGAGCGTTTCAGCCAGTCGCAGTGGATTCTCATCAGCGACGAACTCACTCCTCAGTTCATGCGCCGCATGATCTATTCCTCCCATCAGTTTAGCCTCTTGTTCAAGGATAGTCCTGTCGCAGAGGTGCGTGCGGCGCTACAGTCTGTCAGTCTCAGACATACCCGTTTCCTCAGTCAGCGCGTGCTTGAAGTCATTCTCAACCAACGACAAGAAGAGTCCCATCCGGACATTCTGACCGCAACGGAAGCAGAGATTCTGAAAGCCATAGCACAAGGCAAGACTACCAAGGAGATTGCTGCGCAAAGATTTTCCAGCATCCATACCATTACGACCCACCGCAAGAATATCTTCCGCAAACTGGGCATCAACACGGCGCACGAAGCGGTGAAATACGCTCTCCGTGCCGGCCTCATCGATGCTTTGGAGTTTTACATATAGATAGGACCATTCGATGGGCTTTTCTTCCCATAGGATGAAGACATGCGATACTATGGCAGTACGGATGAGGCATATCAGTTTTTGTACAAAATGAAGTTTAATTTGTCATTATTGGAACTCTTTTTTGTTGTTTCGTGAAAAGGAGTTACCTTTGCAGCCATGAAACCGATATTGACCATAACAGGTAGTGACTCAACAGCGGGTTCGGGTGTGCAGGCGGACATCAAGACAATCTCCGAACTGGGTGGTTATGCCATGTCAGCCATTACCAGTATCACCGTTCAGACCACACTGGGCATCCAGCAGTTCTACGATGTGCCAGCCACCATCGTGGCGGGACAAATAGATGCCGTAATGAATGATTTTGAGCCAGAAGTGGTGAAGATAGGTCTGATTCGCCGCGAGGATACTTTGGAAGTTGTTGTCAAGGCTCTGCAAAAGTATCATCCGCACCATGTGATTCTCGATACTGTAGTGCTGTCATCAAGAGGTGATACGCTGATTAGTCACGAGATGATGGAAGCCATAAGCCTAAGATTGTTACCACTATGCACGCTGGTCATCCATAAGAACGACGGCTCGATGCACGGTCTATCTAACCGCTACGCCAGTGCGGTGTCTGTGTTCCTAAGTCGGGGGCTTTCTGCAGAAGAGGCCGAATCCAAGGCTAAAGCCTATATCAGCACCCAGGTGATGAGGGCCAGTGACCTGCAGGGACGCAGCAGTGAGCTTTACAACGAACTGCTCGATGCCATTGCCGAACACCATCATGAAGCAAGTGATGTGCATTTCTATGCTGACCTGCTCAATGTCAGCAGTCGCTATCTGGCTCAAGTGACGCGTCGAATCTCTGGCAAGTCGCCCAAGGCCATTATTGATGATTTCCTGATTCATGAGATAGAGTTGCAACTAAAATCGACGGATAATACTGTGCAGGAGGTCGCTTACCACTTCGGTTTCTCCTCTCAGGCACATTTCACTAAATTTTTCAAGAAGCTAAAGGGCATTAGTCCTACAGAGTATCGGAAATTGAAATACGACAATTATGAAACAAGACAGACAAAAACTTAATCGTGAACTTGCTCAGATGCTGAAAGGCGGTGTTATTATGGATGTGACCACTCCCGAACAGGCTCGTATCGCTGAGGAGGCTGGTGCCTGTGCTGTGATGGCTCTGGAGCGTATTCCTGCCGACATCCGTGCAGCGGGTGGCGTGAGTCGTATGAGTGACCCTAAGATGATTCGTGGCATTCAGGAGGCCGTGAGCATCCCCGTAATGGCTAAGTGCCGCATTGGTCACATTGCAGAAGCACAGATTCTGCAAGCTATAGAGATTGACTATATCGACGAGAGCGAGGTGTTGAGTCCTGCAGATAATATCTACCATATCGACAAGACAAAGTTCGACGTGCCTTTTGTATGTGGTGCCAAGAACCTAGGCGAGGCTCTGCGCCGTATTGCAGAAGGAGCCACGATGATTCGAACCAAGGGTGAGCCTGGTACGGGCGACGTGGTGCAGGCCGTGAGTCACATGCGTCTGATGCAGAGTGAGATTCGTCGTTTGGTCAGCATGAGCGAGGACGAGCTTTTTGAAACTGCCAAGCAGTTGCAAGCACCCTATGAGTTGGTAAAGTTCGTACATGAGAATGGAAAGCTGCCTGTGGTGAACTTCGCCGCTGGTGGCGTGGCGACCCCTGCTGATGCAGCCCTGATGATGCAACTGGGTGCCGAGGGTGTGTTCGTAGGTAGCGGCATCTTCAAGAGTGGCAATCCCGCTAAGCGTGCCGCTGCCATCGTGCAGGCTGTGACCAACTATCAGGATGCCAAGATGCTGGCTGAACTCTCGGAGGACCTCGGTGAGGCTATGGTGGGTATCAACGAACAGGAGATAGAACTCTTGATGGCAGAGCGAGGGAAGTGATATAAATGAATAGTTAAAATGCGAATAGCTGTTTTAGCATTACAAGGAGCATTTGCCGAACACGAGCAAATGCTTCGTCGTTTGGGCGTTGGGGCTTTCGAGGTTCGGCAGTTAGCCAATTGGAATCAACCAAAGAACGGACTTATTATCCCTGGCGGCGAATCGACCACACAAGGGAAACTCCTTCATGATTTAGGCCTCTTTGAACCTATCCGGCAGGCCATCACTGAGGGACTGCCAGTCTTGGGCACCTGTGCAGGGCTGATACTGCTGTCACCTATGCATTTGGGCACGATGGACATCGACGTCGAGCGCAACGCCTACGGCCGTCAGCTGGGCAGTTTTTACACGGAAGCACCCGTAGAGGGTATCGCCGGTAATGTCCCCATGACTTTTATCCGCGCGCCATATATCAACAAGGTACTATCGTCCGATGTTCAAGTGCTGGCCAAGGTCGATAGTCACATTGTTGCTGCCCGTCAGGGACGCCAGCTCGTCACTGCTTTCCATCCTGAACTCGATTTTGACACCCGCATCCACGAGCTTTTCCTGTCTTTGGCCCGATAATACCAAACTTATGGTATATAAATGCCATAAAAGGGGGATTGTGGGAATGCAAAAGTTGCCGTACCTTTGCAGCAGAATTTGAAAAAGGTAAATTGTCAAATCATAAAACGAGAAGATTATGTCTAAGATTGCAAAGCAGCTGACCGAGCTTATCGGCAACACTCCTCTCTTGGAGCTTAACAAGTATTCAACGGCAAAGGGCATCCAGACCCCCATCATTGCCAAAGTAGAGTATTTCAACCCCGGCGGCAGCGTCAAGGATCGCATCGCCCTCGCCATGATTGAGGACGCAGAAGCGAAGGGCATCTTGAAGCCCGGTGCCACCATCATCGAACCCACCAGCGGCAATACGGGCGTGGGACTGGCACTCGTCTCTGCTGTCAAGGGCTACCACCTTATCCTTACCATGCCCGAGACGATGAGCATAGAGCGCCGCAACCTCGTCAAGGCATACGGAGCCGAGGTACGCCTCACCTCTGGCAAGGACGGAATGCCCGGAGCCATCCGCGCTGCCGAGGAGCTGCGCGACTCAATCCCTGGCAGTGTCATCCTCCAGCAGTTCGAGAACCCCGCCAATCCCGCCAAGCACTATGCAACGACAGGCCCGGAGGTTTGGCAGCAGACCGACGGCAAGGTTGACATCTTCGTGGGTGGCGTAGGCACGGGCGGCACCATCAGCGGTACAGGCAAATACCTGAAGGAGCAGAACCCGAACGTGAAGATTGTTGCCGTAGAGCCGAAGTCGAGTCCCGTCCTGAACGGCGGACAGAGCGGCCCCCACAAGATTCAGGGCATCGGTGCCGGCTTCATCCCCAAGACCTACGATGCCGACGTCATCGATGAAGTCTTTGACGTGGAGAACGACGATGCCATCCGCACAGGTCGTGAGATAGCACAGCAGGAAGGCCTGCTGGTAGGCATCAGCGCAGGTGCAGCCCTCTATGCCGCCTCGCAGATAGCTCTCCGCCCGGAGAACAAAGGCAAGAAGATTGTCGTGCTCCTGCCCGATACAGGCGAGCGTTACCTCTCCACCGTGCTCTACGCTTTTGAGGACTATCCGCTGTAACGGTTTTAAGTCCCTGTACTTGTCGTCATAAGTCCCTGTACTTATTGCCATAAGTCCCTGTACTTATCGCCATAAGAACGGGGACTTTTTTCAGCAATGGCAGCAAGGCCTGCATGAAGAGGCGTTTTTTCCCTTTGTTCTTGCCTGTTTCGGAAAAAAACCGTACCTTTGCCCAAGAAACATGTTTTTAACGATAAATTCCATACAGATGAAAAAACTTTTTATCCTTTCCTTGGCTCTTCTGGCCTGTGCATGCACGGACACGAAAGACGACAGTAACGAACAGGCGGAACTCTCATGGGGCACCGACTCCCTGTGCATTGAGAACCCTATCGCTCTGGGCGAGGACCTGTCCTATCAGATTGAAGTCAGGCTCGACACATTGGCAGGCGAGAGCGAGTTGGCAAAATCGCTTGCCGCAGTGCTTCGCGACAGCGTGCTGCACAAGCCGGGATGCGCCACGGTGCGCGAGACAATGGCTGCCTTTGCCGACAGCATTGAGGCGGAATGGAAGACGGAACTTGCCGAGAGGTACGAGCCAGAGTCGGAGTACAACGAGATGCTCCAGTACTACCATACCGTCGAGGGCAGCCCTGCTGAAGGCGGCAATGACAGCATCCTGTCCTATCAGGCGACAACGGACTGCTACCTGGGCGGAGCGCACGGCAGCTACTATGTGCGGTACTTCAACTTCAACAAAAAGAGCGGCAAACTACTTAACATCAGCGACATCGTGCCTGCCGACAAGGAGATGCTGGTGTTGATGGCAATGGAAGAACAGCTTTGCGAAGACTGGGATGCAAAAGACCTCGCCGACCTGCAGGAGAAGACTGGTATCACCATGCTGGGCAACCTCTACCTGACCAACAACTTCCTGCTCCGGGGCGACAGCATCGAATTTCTCTTCAACCAATACGAGATTGCGCCCTACGCAGCAGGTCTCATCAGCGTCACACTCCCGAAGCCTTAATCCTCACCACCCTGTTGCTGCCCAGCCAGCAGCTGTGTACCAGGCGGTCTTCTGGAAGTCCTCGTTCCAATGGTAGCCGTCGGTGTCGTATCTCGTCATCGGCACGAACATTGAGACACCACCATAGCATTCGGGAGCTACTATAACTGAATAGTCACAATAGTTGGCATACCACTCAGGATAGATGCGTCCGTCATGAGGGGGAGTGAGTGTGTATAGCGGTACTGCCTGATTGTAAAGCTCCATCCAGGCCGCATAGTCCTCTGGTGGAAGCAGGCGGCGCATCGTGGTTCGCATGTCGAAGCAATAGGTGAACTTGTTCACGGCCATGTCGCAATAACACAGAAAGCCTTGGGTAGAAGGCTCTGTGTGCCCCATGTAAAAGGGTGTCAGAAAACGTCCTGTCGCTTCGGCAAGAGATTCGAGCTGCGAACAGTCGATGCAGGAAAGCAGTACGCCAGTATAGATGCTGCTGGGATAGCCGCTGTCGTAGCCTCTGACAATGCCCATTGCATCGCCTTGGCAGAGCGGTTCGACGATTTTGTAGTAGGGTGCACCCGGTCCCGGAATCTCGGCAGGCGAACCAATCATATAGTCTGTTACTTCCCGCAGTTCGTAAGCCACCTCGATGCATTGCATGAAGCAGGCATCGAAGAAGATGTAGTCGAACTTGGGCAGTTGGGCAAGCACGTCGCGCAGCACGGGTATCTCCATCTCCGTCTCACCCGATGTTGAAGTTCCGGGGTAATCATCTTGTCCGAAGGTCTTGCGGCGCACGTTGTGCCTTGGTGTCCAGCCTGTTGCGTGCGACCAGAATGTGATGCCGTAGTGGCGGGCAGGGAAGAAGGTCTTTATCTCGCGGAGTACTTGGAGCATCACGTCGGCACTGGTGCTGCAAAGTTCCTCGCCGTATTGCTTCCAGAGCTGCATTCCGTTCTTCGCCGACAGCTCATAGATGGCGGGCTTGCCGCTTCTGGTGTCCATGAAGATGATGAAGTTGACATTCTCTGGAATCATGTCCTTACTGCTCACCATCTCGGTCGTGTCAGCTCTGGCGGCGGAAGGATAATTGTCGAGCGTGTTGTCGGCAGCCATATAGATGATGACAGTCCGCTCAGCCTCTGCACGAGGCTTCGGAGTAAGGTCAACAGGGTATTCGAGCCTGTCGCGACACCCAGCCACGAGAAGCACGCTATATAATATAATAATGTATAGGCCGAAGCGTTTCATGGGCGCAAAGGTAAGAAGAAATTTACAATTTGACAATTTACCATTTACGATTTATTGACTATTTGGCCATTTTTCTTTATTCTTAATTCATAAGGCAATAAGGAAGCTCCCTTTTCCGTTATTATACTGTTATGCAATGGATAAACAGAATACGTCAGGTCAAGATTGTGCTGGTTGTCCTGGCTGTTGTGCTTAGCGTGGCGTCGCTCGTTGTCTCACACTTCCTGGTGCATGACCTCAAGATAGAGGAACAGCGCAAGATGGAGATATGGGCGGAGGCGATGCGCTCGCTGAACAATGCCGACGAGACGACCGATCTCACCCTTGTCTGGACGGTGCTCAACTCGAACAACACCATCCCCGTCGTCGTGCTCGACAGCGAGGGACGTGTGCAGGACTACCGCAACATGGAGGTGGGGACTGCCGTGGGTGCGTCGCTCGACACGATGGTGCTGCAGCGCGCACAGTCGATGAAGCAGGCCGGGCGCGTCATCCGCATCAATCTCGGCGACTCCGACTACATGGAGATATGCTATGCCGACAGCCTTATCCTGCGTCGTCTTGCCTGGTGGCCCTACGTCCAACTTGGCGTGGTGCTCATCTTTGTGGTGGTCGCCATCTTTGCTTTGCTCAGCAGCAAACGGGCAGAGCAGAACAAGGTGTGGGTAGGCTTGAGCAAGGAAACGGCGCATCAGCTCGGCACGCCCATCAGCAGCCTCATGGCTTGGCACGAAGTCCTGCGCGAGACCTATCCCGACGACGAGTTGTTGCCCGAAATGGGCAAGGACGTGCAGCGCTTGCAACGCATCGCCGAACGCTTCAGCAAGATTGGCTCCCAGCCTGAACCGAAGCCCGAGAACCTCAACGAGGTGCTTGGGAATGTGGTGCAGTACATCAGCCGCCGCACCAGCAACCGCATCAAGATGAGTTGCCAGCTGCCTGCGGAGCCGCTCATCGCTCCCGTCAGTGCACCTCTCTTCGAGTGGGTGATAGAGAACCTCTGCAAGAACGCCATCGACGCGATGGAGGGCAAGGGCAGCATTACCCTGACAGCAAAGGAAGAGCCGGATTGCATCAGCGTTGAGGTCAGCGACACAGGCAAGGGCATTCCAAAGAACCGCTTCAGCTCCGTCTTCATGCCGGGCTATACGACGAAGGAGCGTGGCTGGGGGCTTGGGCTTTCGCTTGCCAAACGCATCGTCGAGGAATACCACAACGGACGCATTTTCGTAAAAAGTTCCGAGATAGGTAAGGGCACAACCTTCCGTGTGGAACTCAAAAAACACTAATAAGGCAATAATTTTTCGCTTTTACTTTTCTCTTTTCACTTTTTTTCGTACTTTTGCAGCCCGATGGGAAACCTGGACGGTTATATAGTTGATTTGAAAGGCGTGACAGACGATACTGTGTCGTACCGCTGGCAGGTCGGAAATGACTTCTTCTCCGCCGTTCAGGGACCTGAAATCAAGCAGGGTCTGCTCGATGTAGCATTACGGGTGAAGCAGACATCTGGCGCCTACGAGCTGGAGTTCCAGTTGAAGGGCGAGGTGGAAGTGTCGTGCGACCGCTGCCTTGAACCAATGTCCTGTCCCATCGAAGCCCAAAACACACTAAAAGTGGTGATGGGCGAAGAGTATGCCGACAACGGCGATGTGGTTACTGTCCCCGAAAAGGACGGCACCATCAATGTGGCTTGGAACATCTACGAGTTCGCAGCTCTGCAGATACCCCTTCGCCATGTGCATGAGGAATGTGAACAGTCCCTCTCAGACTCCTCCGAGGGGGAGAGAAGTGACCCGTGCTGGGATGCTCTGAAAAAGATAGTAAATAAATAGTAAATCGTAAATAGTCAAATTGTAAATAACTATGGCACATCCAAAAAGAAGACAGTCCCACACCAGGACTCTCAAAAGAAGAACTCACGACAAGGCAGTAGCTCCCGCATTGGCAGTATGCCCTAACTGCGGCGAGTTCCACATCTATCACACCGTTTGCCCCGCTTGCGGCTACTATCGCGGCAAGGTGGCCATCGAGAAAGAGGCTTAAAGATTGGAAAAGATCAATGCCGTCATAACTGGCGTGGGAGGTTATGTCCCCGATTACATCCTCGACAACGAAGAGATGTCAAGGATTGTAGATACCAGTGATGAATGGATAATGGAGCGGATTGGCGTCAAGACACGTCACATCCTCAAGCCTGAACAGGGCAGCGGTACTTCGTACATGATGACAAGAGCCGTTGCTCAGCTTTTGCGTAAAACTGGAGCAGATCCCGACAGCATTGAGCTTGTCATCTGCGCCACTACGACGCCCGACTATCATTTCCCCTCGACGGCTTCGCTCGTCATCGGCAACTGCGGACTGACCAGCGCTTTCGGCTTCGACATGGAGGCCGCATGCGCTGGTTTCCTTTATGCAATGGAGGCGGGTGCCAGCTACATCCGCTCGGGACGCTACAAGCGCATCATCATCTGCGGCGGCGACCACATGAGCTCCATGACCAACTACGAGGACCGCAACACCTGTCCCATCTTCGGCGACGGTGCAGCCTGCGTCATGATGGAGGCAACGACCGAGGAGGTGGGACTCATCGACGGCTACTACCGCGTGGACGGCAAGGGTTTCCAGAACCTGCACATGGCGGCTGGCGGCTCTGCCAAGATGCCCAGCCACGAGAGCGTGGATGCCCGCGAGCATTTCGTCTATCAGGAAGGTCGTGCAGTCTATAAGCACGCCGTCCTTGATATGACGTCCGCCGTCAAGACCATCACCAAGCGCAACAACCTCTCCAAGGACAACATCGCTTGGGTGATACCGCATCAGGCGAACATCAACATCGAGGTGTCCGTGGCGGCACGCATAGGCATCGACCGCGAGCAAGTCATGGTCAACATCGACCACATGGCCAACACCTCCGGCGGCACCCTTCCCCTCTGTCTGTGGGAATACGAGCCGCAGCTCAAGAAGGGCGACAAGCTGGTGTTCACCGCCTTCGGAGCAGGCTTCACTTGGGGCGCAAGCTACATGATTTGGGGCTACGACGGCGCTGCCGAGGCAGCCAAGGAGCCTGCACAGTTCTACAAGGAAGGGCTGATGACCCGCGAAGAATGGTACAAGCTTCGTAAAAATGCATAATTCACAATTCATAATTCATAATTAGGCTACGCTCCTGCTGTGTTTGAGCGAAGAGAATAATTATGAATTATGAATTAAAAATTATGAATTGATGTTCAAGTCCGGTTTCGTCAACATCGTGGGCAACCCGAATGTCGGGAAGTCGACGCTTATGAATCTTCTCGTCGGGGAGCGCATTTCTATTGCCACCTTCAAGGCGCAGACCACGCGCCACCGCATCATGGGCATCCTCAATACGCCCGAGATGCAGATTTGTTTCAGCGATACCCCTGGTGTGCTGAAGCCCAACTACAAATTGCAGGAGCAGATGCTGCAGTTCTCGGAGAGCGCCCTGCAGGATGCCGACGTGCTGCTCTACGTCACCGATATGGTCGAGACACCCGATAAGAACAGCGACTTCCTCGACAAGGTGAAGCGCATGACCGTACCCGTCCTCGTCCTCATCAACAAGATAGACCTCAGCGACCAGAAAGCCCTGACCGAGAAAGTTGAGCTGTGGCATGAGGCTTTGCCCGAGGCGGAAATCATCCCCATCAGCGCCCTCCACAAATTTAACGTCGATAACGTGCTCAAGCGCATTCAGGAGCTTCTGCCCGAATCGCCCGCCTATTTCGACAAGGACCAGTGGACCGACAAGCCTGCCCGCTTTTTCGTCACCGAAATCATCCGCGAGAAGATTCTCCTCTACTACGACAAGGAGATACCCTATAGCGTGGAGGTCGTGGTGGAGCAGTTCAAGGAGAGCGAGAAAAACATCCACATCAATGCCGTCATCTATGTGGAGCGCGACAGTCAGAAGGGCATCATCATCGGGCACGGCGGCGTAGCCCTGAAGCGCGTCTCGACGGAAGCCCGCAAGAGCCTTGAGAAGTTCTTCGGCAAGAGCATCTACCTCGAAGTCTTTGTCAAAGTTGACAAGGACTGGCGCCAGAGCGACCGCGCCATGAAAGCCTACGGCTACAATCTGGATTGACAATTCAAAACTACTTGTTCTGTTGCAGGTGTTGCGGTTGTTGCGGTTGCCTTCATTCCATATACTTCCATTGATTAACTCTCAATTAGCCCTGTCTAATCGGGGTTTTAGACTTGCCTAATTGCGCACTTAGGCGTGCCTCCCTCGCGGCGGCAGGTTTTAGGTCACGCTGAAAGCATTATTTCCTTGGATTTTGTCTGTTTTTGACGAATTATTTGTTTGGATTTTGTCTGTTTTTGACGAATTATTTGTTTGGATAATATATTCTCCGTATCTTTGCAACCAGTTTCAAGAGTTTGACCATTATGTATTATCCAAGACTCATAGACACATATTTGTCCGAATGGGCTTCGCGCACGACGCACAAGCCCCTGCTTCTTCGCGGTGCCAGACAAGTGGGCAAGTCGTCTGCCGCACGTCACTTGGGAGAGAGTTTCGAAAGTTTTGTAGAGATAAACTTTGAGAAGCAGTATGCCTATGGCAACTTGTTTCAAAGCGGAGATATTGATGTGAAAAGGATTGTCTCGCAGATAGCCGCTCTGACAGGAAAGCAAATTAAGCCTGGCGAAACGCTTTTGTTTCTTGACGAGATACAAATGTGTCCCGAAGCGATTATGTCCTTGCGCTTTTTCAAAGAGGATATGCCCGATTTGCACGTCATAGCCGCAGGCTCGCTTCTGGAGTTTGCGCTTGAAGAACTTCCCACATTCGGTGTTGGGCGCATACATTCTATGTTCATCTTCCCAATGACCTTCGACGAGTTCCTTATGGCAAACGGTGAGAATCTTTTGTTGGCAGCTCGTAAGATGTCGTCTTCCTCCCATCCACTTCCTTTGTCCCTATACAACAAACTGACAGAACTGTTGAGAACTTATATGCTTGTCGGAGGTATGCCGGAAGCCGTTAGCAAATGGGTGGAGACACACGACTATCTTGCCTGTCAGGAAGTTCAGGACGACATTGTGGTAACGTATGAAGACGACTTCCCAAAATACAGAAAGAAAGTTGACCCGACGCTGCTTCGGCTGACCATGCGGAGTGCAGCGGTGCAGGCTACCCGTAAATTTGTCTATTCAGAGGTTGGAGGCGGCTATAAGTCCACAGACGTTAAGGAAGCTCTGGAATTGCTCACCCAAGCAGGGATATTGATACCAGTAACACATACAGCCGCCAACGGATTGCCATTAGGAAGCGAAGCCGATACGTCATACCGTAAGATGCTGCTTCTTGATACAGGACTGATGCTTCGTCTGCTGAACATGACGACTGGCGATATTTCCGAATTGATGGAGCACATACTGACAAGCGATGTCTCAGACCTTGCCAACAAAGGACCTATGGCGGAAACGATTGCCGGACTTGAACTGCTGCATTATCGTACACCAAACATCCGACATGAACTATACTATTGGCAACGTCAGGCAAAAAACTCGCAGGCAGAGGTGGATTACATTTCAAGCTACCGCCAGACTGTGCTGCCCATAGAAGTGAAGGCTGGCACACAGGGCGGAATGAAAAGCCTCTGGATGTTCATGCGCGAGAAGAAGCTCACAAGCGCTGTTAGATGCTCCTTAGAGAACTTCGGGACTTTTGACTATGAGGACAAAGACGACGGCGGAACCATTCGCCATGTACAGATATGCCCCCTGTATGCCATTTCCCAATTGGAAGCACTGTTCAGAGTGCCATGAGGCAAATGCTAATCCAACTTTTAGGCTAGTACAAGCAGTATCTCGCAGGTGTCGAAGTTAATCTCCCAGTTGCCGCCTTCGGCAGATTCCCATTTATATTTCTCTGCCATACGGTCCCACCAATTTTGGAACTTCCTGCCAGTTTCGCCCATGTCTTTCACAAGCTTCTCGTACAGCTCAGCATTATCTGCTGTCAGAATCTTTGCCAGTTCGTTCAGTCCGTTGCGACGTTCGAAAAGTGTCTGTATCTCTGCACGTTCTTCGGGTGTCACTTGCCCTACAGTTTTCTTTGTCATTGCCATGTGTCTCTTTTGTCAAAGGGATCTAAATAATCTATCTCTTTAATATCCTCCTGCTCAGGCAGGAAGGTTCCGTGCTTGCGAATGTTGTTGAGCAACTCTCGGCTGGCATTGCGCTCTAAGTGAGCCAACACACATTGCTCGTGCGACGGGGTGTTCACTTCAAGTGTCGTCTTGCGGTTGAGCCAGATGCAGCGTTTGCATTGGTAAGCATCACAATGGCGGCAGATGGGCGCATATTCCAGTTTGTAGAGTTGCTTGTTCTTGATATCGAGTCCGTTCTCAAGGTCGCCGATGCTATCTGACTCGTCTTCATAGAAGAAGGCAGGGCAGACATAGAACTTCCCATTGGGCGCAAGCGTGATGGTCGTGTCACCAGCTCCGCAATTATTCATCTTCTGGAGCATCATGCGGTCGGTGAGGAGGTTCAGTTGAGGAGCCTTCCCTTCGACATACAGCTTCTCTATATGTTTTGCAAGAGCACTTAGCAGTTGCTTGTACTTTTCGAAGTCCTCATCTGTAAATGTCTCTACATCTGTTAAAACGACATTCAGCCTTGGCACATTCTCCAAAGCACAAACGATGTCTGCTTCGCTATTGAAGAGGTTCTGCTTGTCGGTTCTCCACACGACAGGCACTTCTGCTTTGATGTCCTTGATGCTTTCTGTCACCCATACATCAGCATCCATTCTCCCCTCCTTCAGGAGGGACTGGGGGAGGCTCTTTATCTTCGAGTGGTCAATGCTTTCTATCACTTCCGCATATTCCTTGGAAAGTTCTTTGTCAGGATAAACATACTGAATCATCAGGTTCTCCATCATGCCGAAGCGGATGCCTTGCCTTAATGTTTCAAGCGGCATCAAGCCCCCTCCCCGCTCCCCCTTTGGGGGAGTGCTACAGAACGAAACACTCTCTTTGTCTAATAATATAATAAGGTATTGCAGCATGGCGGTCAGCAGATTTCAGGTTTAACTTCGCATTTATTCTTTTCGAACTCTTCGCGCTCACCTTCCAATTCCAGTTTACGATAGAGCTTGTTCCAATAGTAGTTGTTGGCACGGACGCGAGCCTTGTGCATCTTGCAGATAGCTGTTGCACGCTGATAGATGGTGTTCGTCTCTGCTGCATCATAATTCTCCCCTTGACACCAGGCACAGCCGCTTGCCACCTCGCAGTCAATGCATTCCTTCGGGCTTTGTGTTATTCGGTCGAGTGTTAGGAAGGGACGTAGCTTATTCTTGTCAATGCCATCGTAGATGTTGCCAATAATGATAGGTTTCTTGCTTCGAAGCGAATATCCTGCAAAACGCATACAAGGATAGAAATTACCTGTCGCATCAATAGCTAGCATTTGGCCTGCTCCGCACCAAGTAGTGTTTTGCGTTTTCGGATTAAGCGGTTTTCCTATTGTTTCGAGGAAGAAAGAACAATTATGATTTTTATAGTATCCTTTGCAAATAATTACATCTGCCAATGAAAGTAATTGTTCTTCAAAAAGTATATCATCTCCATCTTTCCATACATCTTCAAATACACAATTAATATGAATATCCTTTATCCCCAATTTATATAGATGTAATACACTTTCTATAATATATGGAATATCCGGACTACTTATCGTTACTTTCGTTCCTGCATTTTTGAATTGTTTAAGATAAAGAGGAATATTTTTTACTACGTCATCATAGGAACCTTTGCCATCTTTCCCTTTATAGATTCTATTTAAATCATGCTTCTTTTTAGTACCATCAATAGTGATACCTATACTTAGGTGTTCCTGATTCTTTTTAATGAAATTTTGCACCTTTTCTGTATGGTAATTTATGCCATTGGTAGAGAAAGAAAAACGATAAGAGTTAAACCAATGATGATTCCGTCGGTACATCTCTGTTTTTATATAGTCACAAATCTTATCAATTAGGTCTATCTCTAAAAAAGGCTCCCCTCCAATAAAATCCCAAGTTACACTTTCCTCACGAAACTCCTGTTCGTTATTGAGAACATAGTCTATAGCCTGTTTCGCAATTTCCCAAGTCATTCGCTCTTTTGAGTTCTTCCCAACAAGATAACAATATTTGCAGGCTAATTGGCAATCTTTCGTAACTATGAATATTATATTTTTGTTTTTCCCTGTTTGAACTTTAGTATTTTGATTCATAGAAATTACATAAAAAATGAGAAACAAGTGGTGTCATTGAGGGAATTCCCTCAATGACATTCTAACTTACCAAGCTCTCCACTTACATGCATCTACATAACAATCATCATCACATGTTCCTGAACATGAATTACGGCATGTCCCAGTGCATCCTGTAGAACAGCTACCAGAACAATCTCGACACCCGATATCATCGCCATCTTTTTTACATGAAGACAAGATCGTTAAGCCCAGCGACGTGAATGCCAAAATAGGTAATGCCCCTTTTGCTGCATTCTTGAAAAACTCCCTTCGCGATTGGAGTCCTTCGTTCTTTTCGTTTTCCTTCATAACATTAGAAGTTTTAGTACCTATGAACTCCCACAGTCGGCGTGAATAATGATGTTAAGGTCTGGAAACAAAAAAGGCATGGGAGTTACTACTTCTCGCCCATCCCCAACTTCAGGCTCTCGCATTGCCTCACTTCAAGGATAAGCAACGCAGCCAGCCCACGCCAAGTGATTATATAGGCAACATTACGCTATACATATATTATATAGCTCATGCTGGGATATAATCCACCCACGCAGACGTCCCGTTGCATTATCTTCTGTGAAGTGATTCAAACTTGCGAGATTTGAAGTCGCAGAATGATAACGTTCGTAAACGCCTTTTCCCTTTGGCTGTCCTTACAAACGGTGTTCTCAGCCGCAGAATTCCATTAAGATTTTGGCCCGCCTTGCCACAAAAGGCTAGCTTGGTCGATGCAAAGTTACAAAAAAATGTAATACGACAAAAACTTTAGGGGAGAAAAATGTTTCCCCCCTTTGTTTTTCTTGTTTTTGAATAAGGATTGTAGATTATGCCATACCATGGAGATGGAACTGAACAAAGTTCCAAGCCACTATTGGTCGAAGGCGTTCAGGAGGCGTTCTTTCTCGGCCTGGGTGATGGGAATGATTGTGCCGTGGCGTGGGGTGAACTTGCCCTTTGTTTCCGTGTTCTGCACGAACTGGAAGGTCTTCAGGTCTTCCGAGCGACAGAACTGGTAGTGGTGGTTGCCGTAGCAGTCGTACATGATAATCCAGCTCTTGCCGTCGATGGTCTTGCACACGCCGACGCCCTCCACGGCCTCCTTCGTCTGCTCCACATTGCCCTCCAGCATCTGCCATTTGTCGGTCAGCTGCTTGGCGACAGCCTGGTAGATGCCACGACCGGACTCCTGCTTGTAGAAGAGGTGGTAGAGCTGGTCGGCCTCGTTAAAGACAATGTCGCCATCGATGGTGGCGTTGCCGGCATCAAAGAGCCACTTGGGTTCGCCCTCCAAGTCGGTGAAGTCCTTGTTGGCGTACTGGTAGTAGATTTTGTCGTATGAGTCGCTGTCGCTGGTACGCAGGGAATAGAACACCATGTATTTCTTTGCCTTGTGGTCGTAGATGGTCTCGGGTGCCCAGACGCGGATGACGTTCTTCCATGTCTTCGTGTAGCGCGTTGGGAAGTTGACGGTCGAGTGCTGCCAGTGGACGAGGTCGGTCGATTTCAGCAGCACGATGCCTCGGTTGCTGGCCCATCCCAGTGATGAGCGCATATCGGTGCAGACCATGTAGAACGTCTTGCCGTCCTCGCACCGCAGGATATGCGGGTCGCGCACGCATTGCGTCAGGGCGATGGTGTCGCTCTCGATGACAGGTCGCCCGCCGTTCAGTGGCGTGTAGTTGTAGCCGTCGTCGCTCAGGGCGTAACATATCTGCTCGTCCTCGGGGGCGTTGCTATTGAAATACGTGAACAGGTAGGCCACCATCTCGCCGGAGGGCTTGGCCTTGCCGGAGGCAGACTTCTTGCTGCCTGCCGCCATCGTAGTCGACAGCAAACACAGTGCTGTCAGAATCAGGAACAATTTAGATTTCATATCAAAGTAAGTAAAAAGGTTAAGTATTCTCGAATCCTATGGCAGGGTGATGGGGAAGAGGGGGCTGTCGGTATGTTCCCGATGGACGATGCCGATGAGTTCGGCGAGTTTGTCGGGGTACTTGTCCTTGAGGTCGTTGTCCTCGTGGATGTCGGTCGAGAGGTCGTAGAGGAAGGGAGTGCCCTGGCTGACGACAAGCTTCCAGTCGCCCTTTCGTACGCCAATCACCTGTGTGCCGCCGTCGCTCATCTCCCAATAGAGGAAGTCGTGCTGGCGCTGCTTGCGAGGCTTGCCAAGCATCGTTGGGCAGAAGGAGATGCCGTCGAAGAGCTGCCCAGACCCTCTCCCAGCCTCTCCCTTGTAGGGAGAGGAGTAGTTACTGTACCCCTGACATAAACCATCTGCCCCTCTCCCTACAAGGGAGAGGTTGGGAGAGGGTCTGGAGGCCGTGCTCCGGCTATGTTCCTTTATCTCTTTCTTCGAAAAGGCTCCGCTGTATTCCATAAAGGTGGACATGAGGTCGTAGAAGGCGAGCTGGTGGTCGCTGACGGTTCCTTTCGGGATGCCTGCGCCCCAGCAGATGAAGGGGATGCGGATGCCGCCCTCGTAGGTGCTGCGCTTGATGCCGCGCAGCTTGCCGTCGCGCCCGAAGAAGCTCGGGTCTGCTCCGCCCTCCTCGTGCGGGCCGTTGTCGCTGGTGAAGATGACGAGCGTGTTCTTGTCAAGTCCCTTTGCTTTGAGTTTCTCCAATATCTCGCCGACGTAAGCATCGAGGCGCGTTATCATGGCCGCAAACTGGGCGTGCTTGTCCTCGCCGCCATAGTACCAGCTCCAAGCATCTGTCTTATAGGCACGTTCCTCGCTGGCGGGAAAGACTCCGTGGTAGTGCTCCACGATACTGTCATTCAGCTGCCATAGCTCTGCATGAGGCAGGGTGTAGGTGAAGATGCCGAGGAAAGGCTCGTCCTTCTCTTGACGGTCGAGCCATTCGAGCGCATAGCGATGAATGAGGTCGGCGGAGTATTGAGGACGGTCGGCATAAGAAGCTCCAGCCTCCTCCAAACCTCCCCCTGAAGGGAGAGGCTTAATTCCCCCCTTCCCTTTAGGGGAGGGGTTGGGGGAGAGGCTTGGATAGTGGATATTCTGCTCCATCACCTCTGCCACAAGATGCGTGTCGCCCCGGCCTTCGGGGTCGTAACGGTTCAGGAAGTTGGGATAGTAGGTATGCGCCTGGAACTGGCAGACAGGACCATAGTAGCAGTCGATGCCCCGGAGGTTAGGCAGGGAGCAGGAAGAGCTTTCGCGGCTCTTGCTGGTGTCCGTGTTGCCGTCGGGCAGCTTTGCGTATGTGTCGGGATAGTCATAGTTCCAATAGCCGCCGGCCCACTTGCCGAACATGCCTGTGCGGTAGCCCTTCGCCTTGAAGAGTTCGGGAATGATGGGGTGCGTCATGTCGTAAGGCTCCTGCCCAATGACGTAGTAGTCGGCATTCTCGCCAAACATGTTCTGCCTGAGCACCGAGCCGCCCCAATACTCTTTGTTGCCACGAATCTTGGCGTGGCCCGTGTGCTGACCTGTCATGAAGGAGCAGCGGCTGGGTGCACTCACGGGACAACCGGCGTAGGCTTGCGTGAAGCGCATCCCTTCTTCCGCCATGCGGTCGATGCAAGGCGTAGAGATGTACTTCTGCCCATAGCAGCCCAGGTCGCCATAACCCATGTCGTCACACATTATATATATTATATTAGGGTGACCCGACTTGGCGAACATCGCAAGAGGCAATGTGCCGAGCATAAGAGACCCCCCAATCCCCTTTAGGGGGAGTATTGGTTTATAGTTCATAATTCATAGTTCATGGTTGACACTACGTCGAGTGAAAACATCACGGTTTACCCGGGCAAAGATACAAAAAGATTAAGGATTAGGGATTAGAGAATAGGGAAAAAGAACAAAAAGAGCAAGAAAACATATAATTTTGAATTTAATAATTTTGAATTTTGAATTATATGTCGTACCTTTGCACCCGTCTTAAGCCCCGATGGCGGAATCGGTAGACGCGTCGGTCTCAAACACCGATAGGGAAACCTGTGCCGGTTCGACCCCGGCTCGGGGTACGGAGCAGGCTGGTAGCCATGAGGCTATCGGCCTGCTTTGCTTTTACGAAAAGAACAAAAAAAGAACGTACCATGAAGACAAACATCCTCAAAACAATGGCCATGACGGTCATCCTGCTGTTCCTGACAGTCAGTGCCAGTGCTGCCGACTGGCTTTTCAAGGGCGGCAAAAGCAAGTATCAGATTGTCGTTTCTGCCGAAGCCTCAACGTCAGAACAGACGGCTGCACGAGAGTTGCAGCAGTATATCGGGCAGATGAGCGGCGTGCAGCTGCCCATTACGTCCGACCTGAAAGCAAGCAGGCGCAGCATCTTCGTGGGCTACAACGAGCGCGTGGCTGCCTTGACCGGCGCACAGCAACCAGAGGCCAACGACGAGAGCTTCACCTATCGAACCATCGGGCACGACCTGCTCATCTGGGGCGGCTCAGGACGCGGCACGATGTACGGTGTCTTCACTTTCCTGGAACGTGAGCTGGGCATCCACTGGCTCACACCCAAATGTACCGTTGTGCCGACGCTCAAAGAATGGAAGCTGCCTCGGCTCGACCATAGCGAAAGCCCCTTCATCGGCTACCGCTACAGCAACTACTTCGTGGCTTCTGGCGTGCCGGAATGGAGCGCCCACACGCGCGAGAACATGAAATGGAGTCCTGCAACCAGCAACTACGGCAACATAGAGGCTTATTGGGGAGCGCACACCATGGAGTGGCTCGTTCCCGCGAAGGAATTCTTCGACTCCCATCCCGAGTACTTCTGCCTGCGCGACGGCAAGCGCTACGGCGGCTACGGACAGCTCTGCCTCTCCAATCCCGATGTTCTGGAGATATGCAAGACACGCCTTACACAGCGAATGCGCGAGAATCCTCAATACCGCATCTACAGCCTCTCGCAGAACGACAACTTCCGTTTCTGCCAATGCGAGAAGTGCGCAGCCATTGAGGAGCAGTATGGCGGACATGCCGGCATCATCGTTTGGTTCGTCAACCAAGTGGCAGATGCCGTTCGCGACGAGTTCCCCGACAAGTACGTCGGCACCTTTGCTTACCAATACTCTCGCCAGCCGCCCATGGGCATCAAGCCCCGCGAGAATGTCGTCATCCGCCTGTGCAGCATCGAGTGCTGCTTCGCCCATCCCTTAGATGCCGGCTGTCCGCAGAACGAGGCATTCATGCGCGACCTCAAGGGCTGGGCAGAGCTGGCACCGCACCTGTTCATCTGGGACTACATCGTCGATTACGCACAATACATGGCTCCGTGGCCTAACTTCCAAGTGCTGGGGCCGAACATCAAGGTCTTCGGCAAGCATAAAGCCATCGGCATCTTCGAGGAAGCACAGTACCAATCGGCTGGAGCGGAGTTCGATGAGATGAAAGCCTGGACGGTCAACCAGCTGCTATGGAACCCCGAGCAGGACGTAGATTCGCTGGTCAGCATCTTCATCAAGGGCTACTACGGCCAGGCAGCGCCCCGCATCAAGGACTACTACGACCTGTGCCAAAGCCTCGTGAAGCCCGACATACACTACGGCATCTACATCCGCGAGAACCACGAGATATACAGCGACGAGTTCATACAGGAAGCCTTTGCCATATTGCGCGAAGCACTCGAAATGGCAGAAACGGATGAGATACGCGAACGTGTGGACCGCGTCCGTATGCAGCCGCTCTATCTGCATTGCATGCGCCACAAGGCCGAGTCCCTGAAGGACGGCACATGGGCTGACCTCCTCCGCCTGATGAAGCAGTACAAGGCCATGCACCGCGAAGGACACCCCCAAGACAAGTTCATCCAGGACTTCGAGGCAGAAGCCAAGGGGAAATAGACCATAAGTCCACGTTCTTATTGCCATAAGTCCACGTTCTTATTGTCATAAGTCCCTGTACTTATCGCCATAAGTACGGGGACTTTTTTTGCTATCTGCCAAGCATCTGGGAATCAGGCACGGTGGTGCGATAGCGGATAGTCATGTTATCTGTTGGTGTTACGCCCTGCGGATAATCGGTTTACTCTACATTTTTGCGGATAGTCAGTATAATTTTTGATTCTTCTTTCTTAATTCTTAATTTCTTTGTATCTTTGCACCGAAAATGGGGTAATGTGCCCTGTTATGTGATGAAGAAACTGCTGATTGAGACATACGGATGCCAGATGAACGTGGCTGACAGCGAGGTCGTTGCCAGCGTGATGGGCATGGCTGGATATGAGGTGACCGAGAACATAGACGAGGCGGATGCCGTCTTCCTGAACACTTGTTCTGTGCGCGACAATGCCGAGCAGAAGATTATTCACCGCTTGGAAGCGCTGAAAAGTGAAAAGGTTAAAAGGTTAAAAGGGAAAAAAGACGGGGCTGTCAATCCCCTCATCGTTGGCGTGCTTGGCTGCATGGCAGAGCGTGTGCGTGAACAGCTCATCGAGGAGCATCATGCCGACCTCGTGGCTGGTCCTGACGCTTATCTTTCGCTGCCTGACCTTATCGCACAGGCGGAATGCGGTCACAAAGCCATCAACGTGGAACTTTCCACGACAGAGACTTATCGCGACATCGTGCCTCAGCGCATCTGTGGGCCGCACATCTCGGGCTTCGTCAGCATCATGCGCGGCTGCAACAATTTCTGCCATTACTGCATCGTGCCTTACACAAGAGGCCGTGAGCGCAGCCGCGACGTGGAGAGCATCCTGCGCGAGTGCCGCGACTTGCAGGAGCGCGGCTACAAGGAGGTGACGCTGCTTGGGCAGAATGTTAATTCGTACAGCCCCTCTTTCCCTCTGTTGCTCCGCCTCGTGGCGCGTGAGGTGCCGCAGATGCGGGTGCGTTTCACAACGTCGCATCCCAAGGATATGAGCGACGAGACATTGCGCGTCATTGCCGAAGAGCCGAACATCTGTCATCATATTCATCTGCCTGTGCAGAGCGGCAGCGACCGCATCCTGAAGCTCATGAACCGCAAGTACACAAGGGAATGGTACTTGGAGCGCGTCAGTGCCATACGTCGCATCATTCCCGACTGCGCCATCTCGACAGACATCTTCGTCGGCTACTGCGGCGAGACGGAGGAAGACCATCAGCAGAGCCTCTCGCTGATGCGTGAAGTGGGCTACGACAGCGCATTCATGTTCAAGTACAGCGAACGGCCAGGCACTTACGCCAGCAAGCACCTCCCCGACGATGTGCCGGAGGAGGTGAAGATACGAAGGCTGAACGAAATCATCGCCTTGCAGAACGAACTCTCCGCCGAGTCCAACCGTCGCTGCATCGGCAAGCAGTACGATGTCCTCATCGAGGGCGTCAGCAAGCGCAGCCGTGAAGAGCTTTTCGGCAGAACAGGACAGAACAAAGTGGTCATCGTGCCTCGTGGCGACCTCCGCATCGGGCAGACCATTCCTGTTGTCATTACAGAGAGCAGCAGCGCAACACTAAAAGGCGAAAAGGTGGAAAAGTGAAAAGGAGAAAAAGGAATGACAAATAAACAAAAAAGGAAAAGTAAGATGGTATGGGCCATGCAGGCTTTTACCAGTACCGTCAGTGTAAGCCTGCTGCTCATCCTTTTGGGATTCGTTGTGCTGTTTTCGCTTACGGCCAGGGTTGTGGCGGATAGTGTTAGGGAGAACCTAACCGTCACGGTTGTGCTCGAAGACGATGCACAGTCGGCTGACGCAGAACAGTTGCAGGACTCCCTGAACACCAAGTGCTATGTCAGCAACATCGACTATATCAGCCGTGAGCAAGCCTTGCAGGAACAGATAGAGAGCATGGGCATCGACCCTACGGACTTCCTTGGTGCCAATCCTTTCTCCATCTCGATGGAGATAAAGGTCAAGCCCGAGTATTCCTGTAACGATAGTCTGCAGTGGATTAGCGCAGAGCTTCGCAATATGAAGTACGTTGCCGACGTCATGTACCAGAAGGATTTGGTGGAGAGCCTCAACCGTAACCTCCATCGTGCCTCGTTCTTCCTGCTTGGCGTTGCGCTGCTGCTTGTCATCATCTCGCTGAGTCTCATCAACAACACCGTGCGGCTGAGTGTCTTTGCCCATCGTTTCGTGATACATACCATGAAGCTGGTCGGGGCGAAGTGGAGCTTCATTCGCCGCCCCTTCCTCGTGCGCGGTTTCTGGATAGGCGTTGTCTCTGCCCTTATTGCCGATGCTGTCATCTTCTTCTCCGTACACTGGGCAGCAGTCTATGATGCCAGCGTCCTGCACTATGTCACACAGCAGAATCTAATCATAACGGCGTTGTCGGTGCTCGGCATAGGACTCTTGCTGTCCCTCGTCTGCACCTACTTCTCTGTGACGCATTGTCTGAAGATGCGTGGCGTATATTAAATAGTAAATTGTAAATCGTCAAATTGTAAACAGATATGGCTTTTAGTAAAAAGAACTACATCCTGTTAGCCATCGGAATGGCTATCGTCATTATTGGTCTTGTGTTGATGTCTGGCGAAGGCAGCGCAGAAGGCTTCTTCAACCCGGACATCTTCAGCGCGCGCCGCATCAAAGTGGCACCTCTGGTGAGCCTTTTTGGTTTCGTCTTCATCATGTTCGCCATTATGTACAAGCCAAAGGCTAAGAAGCAGGAAGTATAAGGAGGAACGTACATGACGGCTATCGAAACGATCATCATCGCTATCGTGGAGGGACTTACAGAGTTCCTGCCCGTGTCCTCGACGGGACACATGATTATCACGCAGAACCTGTTGGGTGTGGAGAGCACGCCCTTCGTGAAGGCATTCACCATCATCATCCAGTTCGGTGCCATTCTCTCTGTCGTGTGTCTTTACTGGAACCGCTTCTTCCGTCTGAACCACAAGCCTGCCCCGTACGGCAGCACGCCGCTGCAGGCCTTCCTTTACAAATGGGACTTCTATTGGAAACTGCTGGTGGCGTTCGTGCCTGCCATCGTCATTGGCTTCATCGGCAAGATGTCCGGCCTTATCGACCGCTTCCTCGAGAACGTCGAGGTTGTTGCTGTGATGCTGGTCGTTGGCGGTATCTTTATGCTCTTCTGCGACCGCCTGTTCAACAAGGGCAGCGAACGGACAGAGCTGACGGAGGCGCGTGCTTTCCGCATCGGCCTGTTCCAGTGCATTGCCATGATTCCTGGCGTGTCGCGCTCGATGGCAACCATCGTTGGCGGTATGGCGCAGAAGCTGACACGCCGTGCTGCGGCAGAGTTCTCGTTCTTCCTTGCCGTTCCTACAATGGCGGCAGCTACTGCCCTGGACGTGTTGCAGCTCTTATTTGGCGATGAGGCCGATGCTAGCTGGGCGACACGCGACAATCTGATGATGCTGGCGCTGGGCTGCGTGGTGGCATTCATCGTGGCGCTGCTTGCCATGAAGTGGTTCGTCAGCTTCCTCACCAAGTACGGCTTCAAGGCATTTGGCGTGTATCGCATCATCGTGGGCGTCATCATCCTTGCCCTTTTGTGGTCTGGACATTCACTCGTAATGGTTGACTGATGGACTTCATAGAAGGCGAAATACTCTGCTTCGACAAGCCGTACCGATGGACGAGCTTCGATGTGGTGCGGAAGATACGGCATCAGCTGTGCCAGCGTCTCGGCGTGAAGAAGCTCAAGGTGGGACATGCCGGCACACTCGACCCCTTGGCAACAGGCGTGATGGTTGTCTGCACAGGCCATGCCACAAAGCGCATCGACGAGCTGCAGGCGCACGTCAAGGAGTACGTTGCTACGCTTCAATTTGGCGCGACGACGCCTTGCTTCGACCTTGAGAAGCCCATCGACCAGACCTTCCCAACCGAGCACATCACCGAGACGCTGGTCAGAGAGACATTGAGCAAGTTCCTCGGACGTATTGAGCAGGTGCCGCCAGCTTTCTCTGCCTGTAAGATAGACGGCAAGCGTGCCTACGACCTCGCCCGCAAGGGAAAGGAGGTGGAGCTTAAGCCCAAGGTGCTTGTCATAGACGAGATTGAACTTCTCGACTTCAATCAGGAGAAGATGCAAGCCACTATCCGTGTCGTATGCAGCAAAGGCACATACATCCGTGCTTTGGCGCGCGACATCGGGCAAGCCCTCGACAGCGGCGCACACCTCATCAGCCTGCGGCGCACCCGCGTCGGCGATGTCCGTGTGGAAGACTGTATGAAGGTGGAGGACTTCCCAGAGTGGCTGGACAGGCAAGAGCCTCTCGTAATGACGTCATAACGTAATGACGAATCTTCGACATAACGTAATAACGAAATAACGCAATAACATCAATGAAACTACAGCAATTCAAGTACAAGCTTCCCGAGGACCGCATCGCGCAGAACCCCACTCCCTTCCGCGACGACTGCCGCCTCATGGTCATTCATGCCAAGAAGGGTGTCATAGAGCATCACGAATCCTTCCGCGACGTGCTCAACTACTTCGACGAGAAGGATGTCTTCGTCTTCAACGACACCAAGGTCTTTCCTGCGCGTCTCTATGGCAACAAGGAGAAGACAGGTGCCAAGATAGAAGTCTTCCTCTTGCGCGAACTGAACAAGGAAATGCGCCTCTGGGACGTGCTGGTCGACCCTGCACGCAAGATTCGCATCGGCAACAAACTCTACTTTGGTGAAGACGAGTCGATGGTGGCAGAGGTCATCGACAACACGACAAGTCGCGGACGCACTTTGCGCTTCCTCTTCGACGGCACGCACGACGAGTTCAAGCGTGCGCTCTTTGCCCTTGGCGAGTCGCCCATCCCGAAGCAAATCCTCAGGCGTGAGGTTCTGCCGGAAGATACAGAGAACTTCCAGACCATCTTCGCAGAGAAGGAGGGCGCTGTCACGGCTCCTACGGCGGGCCTGCATTTCTCGCCCCAGCTCATGAAGATGATGGAGATTAAGGGTGTGGAGTTTGCTTTCGTTACCCTGCACTGCGGTCTGAGCAACTTCCGTGAGATAGACGTGGAGGATCTGACCAAGCACAAGATGGACAGTGAGGAGATGCACTGTGAGCAGGCAGCCTGCGACATCATCAACAAGGCGCACCTGGAGCACCGCAAGATTGTAGCGGTAGGCACCACCGTGCAGCGCGTACTCGAGACGGCAGTATCCACCGACGGCCTGCTCAAGGAGTACCACGGCTGGACGAACCGCTTCATCTTCCCGCCCTACGACTTCCACTTGGCCGACGCCATGATTGCCAACTTCTATCTGCCCTACAGCACGCTGCTCATGCTCACCTGTGCCTTCGGCGGCTACGACCTCATCATGAAAGCTTACAAGGAGGCGCTCCGCTACAACGAGAACGACCCCGAACGCCGCTACCGCTTTGGAACCTACGGCGATGCCATGCTCATCCTCAATGACTAAAGAACCGCACCACAGCCCCCTTCCCGCTCCCCCTTTGGGGGAGTGCTACATTGTCGCTGTCTCGCCGCTTAAAAGCACTCCCCCAAAGGGGGAGCGGGGAGGGGGCTGTTCTCTTTACCTTTCTTTGGGAAGCAATCTTGGTAATCGTGAGCGGATGCTTCGTCAAGCGATAACATTAATTGATGAGCGTATCGGCACGGTGCAGCGTGTCTCGTCGTTTATTGAGACGGAGCCTTGGGGCTTCCAGAGCGAGCATCCTTTTCTCAATGCTGCCTGCATGGTGCTGACAACGCTTTCGCCCGAGCAATGCCTCTGGGAAACCCAGCGGATAGAGCGTGAGCTGGGGCGCACCACAAAGTCGGAGAACGGCATCTATCATGACCGTCCCATCGACATCGACCTGCTGATGTATGGCGACTTGAAGTTTTCCACCCCCACGCTCACCCTGCCTCATCCTCACATGCAGGAGCGTGACTTCGTGATGATTCCTTTGCGTGAAATCATGGAAAACGCGACGAATATAGAACAAAAAGAAGTGGAGCAGGGCAAAAACAGCGGTTAAGCAAATAATTTTGAATTTTGAATTTTGATTTTTGAATTAATTGTCTTACCTTTGCACCCGCATTTGCGAAACAGTGCCGACGAGAGGTGCTGTTCGACAAACAAGTTCAACACATAACAAACATTTATTATGTACTTAGATTCAGCTAAGAAAGAAGAGATTTTTGAACAGTATGGTCAGGGGAAAGCCGACACTGGCAGTGCAGAGAGCCAAATCGCCCTCTTCAGCTACCGCATCAAGCATCTGACCGAGCACATGAAGGTGAACCGCAAGGACCACAGCACCGAGCGTGCCCTGACGGGTCTGGTCGGCAAGCGTCGCGCCCTGCTCAATTACCTGAAGGCACGCGACATCAACCGCTACCGTGCAATTGTCAAAGCTCTCGGCCTGCGTAAATAAACAAACAGGCGGACCCCCTCTTACTCCCCCTTTAGGGGGAGAACACAATCCCCCCTTTAACTCCCCTTCAGGGGGAGGGCAAAAGGGGGAATTGCTTTTTTGTTCTGGCGGATTTGTAATCCGACAGTATTGGGTATAAGCATTTGTAATGCGACAAGACATGAGTTGCGGGATTAAAAATCCCTATATTCCTTGCTGTCGGATTACAAATCCGACAGAACAGATGGAGGGGAACATTTATGAATTTTGAATTAAGAATCATGAATTGGAAAAAGCTTCTTCCCGATGTGCTGGCTGTGCTGTTCTTTGTGGCGGTCAGCGTAGTGTATTTCGTTGTGCCTATCCGCGACGGGCTTGTCTTGACGGGGCATGACCACACGGGCGGTGTGGGCAGCGGTGTAGAGATGGAGCAGTACCGCGCCACGCACAATGGTGAGCGTACGCGCTGGACCAACACGCTCTTCTGCGGTATGCCTACCTATCAGATGAGTCCCAGCTACTCCAGCACCGACACCCTCAGCAGCTTGGAGCGTGTCTATCAGCTTGGCTTGCCCGGTCTTTCGGCCTACGCAGCCTACGTCTTCATGATGTTGCTGGGCTTCTACATCATGCTCCGTGCTTTCGACTTCCGCGTCTGGATGGCAGCCCTCGGCGCAGTGCTTTGGGCGTTCAGTAGCTACTATTTCATCATCATTCAGGCAGGTCACATCTGGAAGCTCCTGACGCTTAGCTTCATTCCGCCAACCATCGGCGGCATGGTGTTGTGCTATCGTGGGCGTTACCTGCTGGGCGTCGTCGTGACTGGTTTCTTCGCAGCGATGCAGATTCACAGCAACCACGTCCAGATGAGCTATTACTTCCTCTTCGTCATCGGGCTGATGTCGCTTGCTTTCCTTATTGATGCCATTCGACAGAAGACGTTTGCCAAGTGGCTGAAAGCAACCCTCTGCTTCGCCATCGGCGGCATCCTGGGCGTTTGCATCAACTTGAGCAACCTCTATCATACATGGGAGTACAGCAAGGAGAGTATGCGCGGCAAGAGCGAACTGACGCAAAAAACGAAAGACCCTGCCGACCAAACCTCCAGCGGACTTGAGCGCAGCTACATCACAATGTGGTCGTACGGCATCGGAGAGACGTGGACGCTGCTCGTGCCAAATACCAAAGGCGGAGCGAGTCAAGTGCTTGCCGACAACGAGACGGCAATGAAGCATGCCAAGAACGACTTCATTCCCGTCTATCGTGCTTTCACGCAGTATTGGGGTGAACAGCCTGGAACGAGCGGCCCGGTCTATGTCGGAGCCTTCGTGCTGATGCTCTTCTGGCTCGGCTTCTTCGTCGTGAAGGGGCCGATGAAGTGGTGCCTGCTGGCTGCAACCGCGCTGAGCATCCTGCTCTCGTGGGGCAAGAACTTCATGGGCTTCACCGACTTCTTCCTCGACTATGTGCCGATGTACGACAAGTTCCGCACCGTTGCCAGCATCCTCGTCATTGCCGAGTTCACCATTCCCTTGCTTGCGATGCTGGCCTTGAAGAAGGTGATAGAAGACCCCGACTGCTTGCGTGGCAGGGAAGACCACCTCGCGCGCATACATTATATTACTATTAGTTTTGCGTTGACCGGAGGTATGGCTCTGCTCTTCTGGCTCATGCCCGACGTCTTCTTTGGCAATTATATCTCCACCTCCGACCAAATGTATATGCAGCAGTACGTCTCGGCTGGTTACATTCCGCAGGAAGTGGCTGGGCAGATAATGGCGAACATGAGCGAGATGCGTCAGGCGATGTTCACAGCAGACGCCTTGAGGAGCTTCATCGTCGTGGCTATCGGCACAGCGCTTCTGCTGGCCTATCGTTTCGGCAAACTGAAGGCGACACCGATGGTGGCAGGCATCATCCTGCTGTGCCTCGTCGATATGTGGGGCGTAAACAAGCGTTACCTCAACGACGGCATGTTCACCCGTCCGCAGAGCAACGAGCAGGCATTCCCGCAGACGGATGCCGACCGGCTCATCTGTCAGGACACGGACACATACTATCGTGTCCTGAACCTGAGCGTCAGCACCTTCAACGACAACAGTACCTCGTTTTATCACAAGAGCATCGGCGGCTATCATCCCGCCAAGCTGCGTCGCTATCAGGAACTCATCGAGGAGCATTTGCAGAATGAAATGGGCAACATCAATCAGGCAGTCATAGACGGTGGCGGACATCTCGACGCTTGCAATGGCAACAGCCTCTTCCCCGTGCTCAACATGCTCAACACGAAGTATGTTATCCTTGGCCTGAAGGACAACCGCAAGCTGCCTGTGCAGAATCCTTGGGCGCAGGGCAACGGCTGGTTTGTCAGCGAGATAAACTATGTGCCTGATGCCGATGCCGAGATTGCAGCTTTGCACAACACCGACCTCAGGCATACGGCTGTCGTGGATGAGCAGTTCGCTGATGTCCTTGGCAAGGAAGCTTTGCAGAGCGACAGCACAGGGTCTGTCGAACTTACCAGCTACGAAGCCAACCGCCTTGCCTACAAGGTCAAGAGCCAGAAGGGTGGGGTGGTTGTTCTGAGCGAGATATACTATCCCGGCTGGACTTGTACCATCGACGGCGAGCCTGCTGACATCGCCCGTGCCAACTATGTGCTGCGTGCCATCAAGGTGCCTGCCGGTGAGCACGAGGTCATCATGACCTTTGACCCTCAAACGGTACACATCACGGAAGCCATCGCCTACAGCGCCCTCGCTCTGCTTGCTTTGATGCTCGTTGCCCTGCTTGCTTTCTGCATTTATAAGAAGCGATAGAAGCAGGAGAGAGCCATGAAACGCTTGCGCGCCATCCTTGTACTGTTTTCCTTGCTGCTACTTCTCGCAGCACGGGATGCCTATGCCCGGGACGTGGTGCAGCTCTCCAATCTTCCCACACTCTACATCGACACATACGATGGCGGAGCCATTACCAGCAAGAGCACCTACAAGTGGGCGAAGATGTGGCGTGTCGATGGCGACAGCATCGCCTACTACGACTCCCTTCAGATACGCGGTCGGGGCAACTCGACATGGAACTTAAGCAAGAAGCCCTATCGCATCAAGTTCCCGAAAAAGCAGAAGTTCCTCGGAAAGCATTATGCGAATGCGAAGAACTGGACGCTCTTGGCAAACCATGTCGATAAGACGCTGCTACGCAACGCCCTTGCCAGCTTTATCGCCAAACGGCTTGGACAGACCTTTGTGCCGGCCGCCTTCCATGTCGATGTTGTCCTCAACGGCGGGTACATCGGTAACTACCAGATAAGCGACCATGTGGATGTTCACAAGCGGCGTGTCGATATCTACGAGCAAGAGGATGTAGTGACGGACAATGAGGCAAACATCACAGGAGGCTACCTCTTGCAATACGACGGCCTGTCAAGCAGAGACCCCGTCTATTTCCCGACAGAAATGACGCAGGGGGCTGTATCCATCAAGTCGCCCGACGAGAATGTCATCAACGAGCGCCAGAAGGACTACATTAAGAACTATGTGAACAGCTTCGAGCGTAAGCTCCTCGGCAACAGCTACAGAGACCCGGAGCAAGGCTACCGCGCCGTCATCGACAGCTTATCGATGGCTTCTTATTTTCTCACCGTGGAGTATTGCGCCAATGCCGACGGCTATTACAGCATCTATTTCTACAAGGATTGCGACGATCCAAAGCTCTATTTCGGGCCTTGCTGGGACTACGACATCGCCTTCAACAACTGTCATCGGTTGGGCGAGCTTACGGAGAAGATGATGATAAACAGCGCATACAGCGCAAGTCAAGGGCGGCGGTGGTTCTCTCGCGCTTATTCCGACCCGTGGTTCAAGCAGTTGAGCGGGCGCATCTGGCACCGTGCCATTGCCGACGGGCTGATGTATGATGCCTTGGCCTTTGTGGATAGTGTGGCACAACGTATCGACGAGAGCCAGCAGCTCAACTTCCAACGATGGGACATCACGCAGCGCACATGGGACGAACTCATGCTTTTCAGCACCTATCAGGAGGGTGTTGACTACCTGAAGCAGTTCCTCGTGGACCGTGCTGCCTACCTTTACTCCCAGCTCCCAAACCCCGAAGGTCTGCCCTTCCCAAATCGCGAACCAGGCAGAAACCCGTTGGGGATTGACCTCACACGCGCGTATTATATATATAATGTAGGCACGAACTATCCCATCGACTTCCTTTCCGATGGCAGCAACCTCGTGTGCGGCTGGGAGTACGACGACAGCCGCAAGGCATCGCAGCAGTGGCGAATCGAGCCTGTCACGGGCGACTACTACCGCATCGTCTCGACGGACAGCAGGCTTGCCATTACAGATATGGCGCAGGAGGACGACGACGGCTATGCCATCGGTGCGCAGCTACAGCTGACAGAGACAGATGAGGCCGACGACCGGCAGCTCTGGAAGTTTGTGCCGACGGCGGGTAGCTATTGCATCGTCGGCAAGCAGACGCTGTTGGCGTGGAACAACTCGCACGGCGCGGCAGACAATGGCAATCCCATCCTCTCTTGGAAAAACGACGCAGACAATGCCGCCAAAACGACGCGCCAGTGGCGTCTCGTGGAGGGCGACGAGCTGCCCGACAGGATAGACCTCGCCCTCGCGGAAGACGACATAGACTATCGCATCACCTACAGCCCGGAGAGGGAGGAGGTCTTTATCCGCATCCCGAATGATGCGAAGAACCGCGAGGGCATCGTCCGCCTTTTCGACTTGCAGGGAAAGTGCCTCGCCACAGGCTCTGCAGACCAGCCTCTCAGCGTGGCAGGGCTGCCCCGTGGCGTCTATCTCCTCGGCTGGACGGTGCAAGGCCACAGCCGCAGCATCAAATTTGTCAAGCGTTAGTTGAAAAACGTGCTGTCAGTCCTCCTCAGTCCCACCATGGGAGGACTGCAGTTTTTCTACGGTAGGACTCCAGTCCTCCCACGGTGGGACTGCAATCCTCCAATAATAAATTTTTAGGAGGACTGAGTTGTGAGTGCCAATTCGGAGCATTCCTGCCTGCAATTTTGTCAGTCGCATCTGTCAACTTTCAACTTTCAATTTTCAATTTTCAATTAAAGAATGGTTTGGCACGCACTTTGTATATATGAGAGTGGAATGTTTAACCAATTAACTAAATAAAGACAATGAACGTAAAACCATTGGCAGATCGCGTGCTCATTGAGCCTGCACCTGCAGAGACAAAGACAGTAGGCGGCATCATCATCCCCGACACCGCAAAGGAGAAACCCCTGAAAGGCACAATCGTAGCCGTAGGTAACGGCACCAAGGACGAAGAAATGGTCCTCAAAGAAGGCGACCAGGTGCTCTATGGCAAGTATGCCGGCACCGAGGTGGAGATTGAAGGCAACAAGTATCTCATCATGCGTCAGAGCGACGTGGTGGCAATCCTCTCTTAAATCAAAGGCTCGTAATAACGTAATAACGACATAACGTAATAACGAAAGAAAGGAACAAAATCATGGCAAAAGATATTAAATTCAACATTGATGCCCGCGAGCAGATGAAGCAGGGCGTTGACCAGTTGGCAAATGCAGTTAAGGTGACACTCGGTCCGAAGGGTCGCAATGTCATCCTCGAGAAGAAGTTTGGCGCTCCCCAGATTACGAAGGACGGCGTCACAGTGGCAAAGGAAGTGGAGCTTGCTGACCCCTTCCAGAACGCAGGCGCACAGCTCGTGAAGAGTGTGGCCAGCAAGACCGGCGACGATGCAGGCGACGGCACAACAACCGCTACCGTACTGGCTCAGGCCATCGTACGCGAGGGCTTGAAGAACGTCACCGCAGGTGCCAACCCCATGGACTTGAAGCGCGGTATCGACAAGGCTGTGGCCAAGGTCGTGGAGAGTATCAAGAGCCAGAGCGAACAGGTAGGCGACGACTACAACAAGATTGAGCAGGTTGCCACCGTCAGCGCAAACAACGACCCCGAAATCGGCAAGCTGCTGGCCGACGCAATGAAGAAGGTCAGCAAGGACGGCGTTATCACCATCGAAGAGGCAAAAGGTCGCGACACCACCATCGGCGTGGTTGAGGGTATGCAATTCGACCGTGGCTACCTCAGTGCATACTTCGTAACGAACACGGAGAAGATGGAGTGCGAGATGGAGAACCCCTATATCCTCATCTACGACAAGAAGATATCGAACCTGAAGGACTTCCTGCCCATCCTCGAACCCGCCGTTCAGACAGGCCGTCCGCTACTCGTCATTGCAGAAGACGTTGACAGTGAGGCACTCACCACACTCGTCGTGAACCGTCTGCGCGGACAGCTCAAGATTTGCGCAGTCAAGGCTCCTGGCTTCGGTGACCGCCGCAAGGCTATGCTCGAGGACATCGCCATCCTGACTGGCGGCGTTGTCATCAGCGAGGAGAAGGGCTTGAAGCTCGAACAGGCAACTATCGAAATGCTTGGTTCAGCCGATAAGGTAACCATCTCGAAGGACAACACGACGATTGTCAGCGGTCATGGTCAGAGCGAACTCATCAAGGATCGCGTCAACCAGATTAAGAACGAGATAGAGAACACCACCTCTTCCTATGACAAGGAGAAGCTGCAGGAACGTCTCGCCAAGCTCAGCGGTGGTGTGGCAGTACTCTATGTTGGTGCGCCCAGTGAGACCGAGATGAAGGAGAAGAAGGACCGCGTGGATGATGCTCTGTGCGCTACCCGTGCAGCCATCGAAGAGGGTATCATCCCCGGCGGCGGTGTGGCTTACATCCGCGCCATCAAGGCTCTGGAAGGTCTGAAGGGCGAGAACGCCGACGAGACAACAGGCATCCGCATCGTAGAGCGCGCCATCGAAGAGCCTCTGCGCCAGATTGTCGAGAACGCAGGCTTGGAGGGCAGCGTCGTTGTCAATACCGTCAAGAACGAGAAGGGCGACTATGGCTACAACGCCCGTGCTGACCGTTACGAAGACCTCCGCAAGGCTGGCATCATCGACCCAGCCAAGGTTGCACGTGTGGCTCTCGAGAATGCAGCCAGCATCGCAGGCATGTTCCTCACCACCGAGTGCGTCATCTGCGAGGCCAAGGAAGATAAGCCCGAAATGCCGATGGGCGGTGCTCCCGGCATGGGCGGCATGATGTAAAGAGGCCTCCCTCGTCCCTCTCCAAAAGAGAGGGTGACAAATAGCAAAGCCGCTTCGTCCACGAAAGGATGAAGCGGCTTTTTCTGTTATATAAAGCGGGGTCTTTATTTGACAGCGACCTTCTTGCCTCCGATGATGTTCAGGCCGCGCTGGGGCTTGCTTATGCGCTGGCCGGCAAGGTTATACATGACTCCGTCGCCTTTGGGAAGGGCTGCGGTGGGGCTGACGACAGGCGAGGCCGTGCCCGGGCCGGTGTATTGCCCGATGAAGAAGATGGCACCTGTACTCCGCTCGCTGATGGTGTAGAAGAACGGACGGTTGGCGTGGAAGGTCACATAGCGGGGCATACCTGTGGAATAATCTTCAATCACGGTGACAGCAGCTGCTTCTGTGCCCTCTTCATTAAGGTCGATGATGGCTTTCTGGAACATGTTGCTGATATAAATTTCGTCGTTGCAGAAGTACGGGAACTCGGCCTGCATCGTGAAAGCCTTCGGCATACCCAGCTCCTTCATGATGTCCTTGAGCTGGATGTTCGAACTGATACTGAGGCGTGGCAGCTTTAAATCCACATCATAGGTCGATGCTATGAACTTTATGTCCTTGCCGCTCATCCCGCTAAGGGCTTCGTCGATGGTTTTGCCTTCGCGTGGCAGGAAAACTGTCATCAGGTAGGCTTCGTTGCCATAGGGCAGGCGGACGGCTTGGTAGAGGTCGTTCTCTGTGTATTCATACATCTCCAATTGGTGCATCATCGGCACGGTCAGTCCGCCATTGAACGGTTCCTCGCGTGTCTTTTCCTTGTCGAACGGATTCATCCAAGCCCCTTTGAAGTAGATGGCATTCAACAGGTAGCTGACGGCAGTGGGGCTGAATGAGTGTTCGTTGAGCACTTCAGGAATCATGCCGTGCGTGTGGTCGTTGGCCCACCCGTTGATGATGCCGAGGGTGTTCTGCTCGTCGTAGAAGTCGAGCGACTGGGGCTGTGCGTCGTAGAAAGCGTTTGCCTTTTCGATGAAACCCTGTTGAAGCTCATAGCCCAGCCCGCTGTTCACGAAGATGGTGTTGGCAATCTCGGCGGCTGTCGTCTCGTCGAGAGTCGGTGCCTCGGTGAGCATCTTGCGGCAGAAGGCGTTGATGGCATCAGCTCCAGCATCGCCGAAGCCCAGCACCTGGTTGATTTCCTGCTGTGTCTCTCCTGCGGCTCCGTTGTTCATCAGGCCGAGGGCATAGGTGATGCTCAAGGGCGACATGATGCTGCTCTCTTCGCCTCTTGCCTTGCGGAACAGGTTGAAGGCGAAGTCGTTGTTGCTCTCCACGAGATTCCTTTCCTCTTCCGTGAGGTCGATGTCCTTGCGAACATTCTGCAATGGCTCGCCCAGATACTGTCCCATGAAGAAGATAGTGCCTGTGCTGCGCTCGGTGATGAGGTAGAGGAAGGGGTGGTCGGCAATGAACTCGGCAAAGCTTGGTGCACCGATACCATCAGAGTCCTCGATGATTGTTACAGCCGATGCCTCTGTGCCCTCCTCGTCGAGCTTTATCTTGGCCACTTGCTTCATCATGCTTATCCAAGTCGTCGCGTTGCAGAACTTATTGAAGCCATAGCCTCCCATGAAGGCGTTGGTCAGGCCCAAGGAATTCATGATGTCCTCAATGTGCAAGTCTGTGGTGGTCTCGAACTTGGGCAGGAAGAGGTTCACACTGCTTGTGCCGTACTGGTATATCCATTCGTCGTCGTTCATGCTGCCCAATGCGCTGAGCACGTCGTCGATGCTTTTGCCCCATTTAGGCAGGAAGACCATCATCTGATAAGCCATGTTGCCGTATGGCAGGATGACGGACTGATAGACATTGTTCTCGGCGTAGGAGAACTCGCTGTACTGATGCATCATCTGCGTCTCGGCGCGTCCCTCGTCGAACAGGCAGCGCTGTGTCTCGGCGGCATTGAATTTGTGCGTCCACTCGCCCTTGAAGTAGATGGCATTCAGCAGGTAGCTCACTACATCGTCGCGAAACTCGCTCTCGCTAAGGGCCTCCTGAATCATGCCCTCCGTATGGTCGCTGCACCATTGATTGATGGCGTCGCGTGTCTGCCCGTCGCTGAAATTGCGGACTTCGGGCGTTACATCGTAATACTGCTGGGCTGTCTCGACGAAGGCTGGCAGCAGTTCGTAGCCCTTCCACGAGTTGAAGTAGATGTTGTTGGCGATGGACACGCGTGTTTTCTCGTCGAGGGTACCGCTCTCCATAAGCATTTTCTTGCAGAACTTATTGATGACCTCGGCACCGCCCACACCCTGACTGCCCAGGACTGCATCAATCTCGTCGCGGGTAATGCCGTCGGCACCGTTGTTCAACATACCCAGGTCGATTGTGATGCTCAAAGGGGAGAGCACCATCGAGGACTGCTCCGTCTCCTGCGCCCTGGCCTTTTGGAAGAGGCTGATAGCGAAGCGGTTGTTGTTCCTCACGAGTAGGTACTCGTTATCGGTCAACTCAATAGGATTAGGTTCGTCGGCATAGCTTAACAGGGAAGCTGCCAAGACTGACATAAACAGGACAAACTTTTTCATGGCTGTATCGTTTTGTGGTTGTAGGACTATTTATTTATGTCGTTCTCGTCTGCAAAGGTAGAAAAAAAATTTTAGATACAGAGCCTATTCCCCACTTTTTTCTCATCTCGTTGCATGTCTCAACGCATTGCGAAGCACATCTCTTCACGAGTCATCATTCAACGCAGCACGTCACATCATTCAACGCAGCACGCCACGAGTAACTGTTTCACGCGGTGAAACAGTTTGTTTCGCCAGTGAAACAAATCGTTTCAGCCTTTGAAACAAACTAAGCCGCGAAGCCGTATTTCAACCGAAACCACCTCAAAGGGTGTAGGTATGTAGGTAAGGGTGTATGTTAGACACGGTTAGTTTGCGAATTAGACACGGTTAGTTTGCGAATTAGACACGGTTAGTTTGCGAATTAGGCACGGCTAGTTTGCAAATTAGGCACGGCTGGTGCACCAACAAAGCACGAGAGACCCGCAGCGCTTGTATTGTCGCATTATAAATGCTTATACTCTGATGCTGACGGATTGCAAATCCGCCAGAACAGGGAAACAACGGAAACCACGGATAATTATATAACGATTACATGGGTTATTACATGGCAATTACATGTTAAAGAAAAACACAAATTGCCATCAATGACCCACGAATTACCATGAACAATAATACATGCAATTCATGAACCATCACATGGCAATTACATGTTAAAGATAAACATAAAGTACAATCAGAAATTAAAGAATCAGAGATTTCCCCGATATAAGCAAAAGAAAAACGCGAAAAAGTTTGGAGGATATAGTAAAAACACTTACCTTTGCAACAAAGAAATAAGTGTCGCCATAGGGTAAGAGCCCCGTTTGTATCGGCAAGCGACTTGCTAATGAGCACACTCTTCGAGCTCCGTCTAGGACAAGAGCCCCGTTTGTATCGGCAAGTGACTTGTTAAGACGGAGTTACTTATTTCCTGAGTTCACCCTCTGCTACAGCAAAAGTATGGTCATTTATGATGGCATAGGGCTTATAGATATCTCCATCTGTCATCCGACGCATACATAGAATGGTTCGGCATCCCAACTTGCGACTGAAATAGGCAAAGTAGGCACTCTCAAAATGCTTGTCTTCCGCAATAGGCCTCCAACCCAGATATGTGGCTTTTGCCAGGTAGCCAGGGATGTCTTTTGCCAATGCATTCTTGATGGCATTGAACTTGTCATCCCCCACATTCTTGCTGACAATGGTCTTAAGGTCGGACTTCGAGATTTCCACTCGCATCGTAATTACATTTGTTATGATAAAGTGCATGGGACGGTCTTTCAAAAGTTCTGCCTGCTTCAGGACTTCATCTCGAAGTCGCTTACTTTCTTTGTAATAATCCTTAGATGCAGCTTTTACCATTTTGAGCTTTTTATTGAAATGCAAAGATACTATTTTCTATCTTTCGGACAAAGAAATAAGCGAATTATTTCTGCATCAGATACAAAAAAGCCTTCCCTATATGAGGAGAGGCAGAATCATATTTGGGTACAAAGATAACAGATATATTCCTAATGAAAGAAAAAAACAGCAGAAATTAGAGGAAATCAGAGGGGGATTTCCTCTATTCTTAATCAAGTAGGAGCATGAAGAAACTATCTCCATGCTCCTATTCAATTGAAAAAAATATGCTTGTTATCTTCTTTGGCGGCGGGCACTGACGCGGGGAGAGGCGGGTGCTTCGCTCTTCTCTTTCTTGGTGGCACTGCTCTTGGCTGCATCTGCTGTGCCACTCTTGGCTGTGGTGTCGGTGCTCTTGGGCTTCTTGCGGCCAAACAGCAGACCCTTCGAGGGCTTTTCTTCCTTGGCCGCCATCTCGGCATCGAGGCTGTCCTTCTTTGTGGTGTCGGGCAGGAAGCCGTTGCCCCAGACGTTCTTCTTGAAGTCGTTTATCTGCTTCTCGATGCGTGTCTGTTCTGCCACCATGTCGCTGTCGGTTTCGCAATAGTTGGCAAGCACTTTGCCCTGCATGTTGTTTGTCTTGTATATCTTGCCTTCGTAGCGGTTCATGACGAAGAAATCGTCAGCTGTCATGTTGGTCACGTTGTTGAGGTCGCTGGGCATCATGGGAAGTTTGGCAAGCCAGGGAGCCACATCGTCGTATTTTACCCAGAAGAGGGGGTAGGGTGTGGCGTCTGTGCTGAACTCGTCGGCGCCTCGCATGAGGATGGGGCATAGGGCTGTCACCTTGGTGGTGAAGGTGCCGGTGCGCTGGTCCATGTAGATGCTCTCCTTGATGTAGTAGCGTTTGGCCTCGGCGCTTGGCACGTCGCTGTCGGCGACGGTCAGCTTGCTGCCGCTCTCCTCGTAATAGATGCCGTAGCGCTCCAGCATGTCTTTCACGGCGAGCTTGTCCTTATCATCGAACGACTCATTGCCGTCAAGCTTGTAGGTGTAGGCTGTGATGCGACCTGTGAGGATGAGGCGGAAGAGGTAGGTGAAGAGGTTCACCTGCCTGCCCATCGGCTCTACGGGATAGTACATCGGAGCATTCTTGTCCTTCGTCAGGTCGAGCTGGCGATAGATGTCGCGTTTCCAAACCACATCCTCGGGCATGGCTGCCGTGGTGGGGAACATAAGCGATGCACGGTCGGTGGCAGACTTGGCTTTTGCTGTCGTCTGTTCGGTCGCAGTTGCGGCGGTGGGCGTGCTGGCGACACGACGCTTGGCTGGCTGTGCCTGTGCTGCACTTGCCACGAGGAGCGTGACCGTTATGAGAGAAAGTATGCGCTTCATAATCTTTAATCTTTAATCATTTTATAATCACTTCCATGGCACCGTTGAGCGTACGCTCTATGCCGTCGGGGCCTGTGGCATGTATGTCTCTGATGTAAAACCGTTTGTTGCGTGCCAGACCGCGCATTTGCGCTTTCTGCTGGTCGGAGAATTTTGCGCCGTTGCTTTGGTAGGGTACGGCGTTGCCCATTGCATCGAAGAAGACTATCTCGAAGCTGTTCACGCGGAAGGCGATGTTGAGGAGTCCGTCGTCGATGGCTGCTCCGATGCCTTCGGTGCCCATAAGGATTTGCTTGGAAAGGGAGCCGCCTGTGAAGTGGTCCTCGCCGCCTTCTGTCTGGAAAGCAATAAAGGCAGTGGGGTCAGGCAACTTGCGTACGCGGAAGGTGAACTTGCCCATCTCCTGCATACGGCCTTCGCTCTCGGCAGCGACGGTGACGACAGCTTCTGTGCCGGGAGTCGTGGGACGTGCATTGTACTTGCCTTCGCCTTTCTGCTCGAAGGTGCCGCCCGTCATGCTCACGCGGAGTTTGCTGCTGGATATGCCTGGCACGGAGACACTCATTGGGTTGTCATAGCCTGCATAGAGCACATTCATAATGTCTGCGCTGACCGTTGCGCTGGGTGCCACTACGGTGTACTTCTGCGAGAAGTCTCGGCGTACCTTTTCGCCTGTGCCGTTCAGCATCTCTATGTAGCCGTTGAAGGTGAAGTCGCCTGTCTTGCTGCAAATTGTCTCATAGTAACCTTTGTCGCTCTTTATCTCTCGACCGCCAATATAGATGGTCGGACGGCGTGTGGTATCGATGGCGGCCATGATGATTTGTGCGCTGAATCGTCCGCCCTGAACAATAGTCTGGGCATTGGGGATGACGTAGGCGTTGAGTTGGTTGACGCGGATGTCCTTCACGTCGATGTTGCTCACAAGGTTGTGCAAGACCTCACCCTCGGCGTAGCGCACGTCGTTCTGCAGCTTGGTGAGTAGCGTCACGGCAGCTGCCGTAGGCATGTTCTCGAACATGAATTCCTGCCAGTTCTTGCCGAGCACCTTTGCCTTGGCAGGCACCTCGGTGTCGAAGTTGCTGGTGATGATGTCCCTTCTTTCCTTGTCCGTCACCATGCGCAAGATGCGGTCACGATAGCGGTTGATGGCGTCATAGAGTTCTTTGCCGCGACCTGTGCCCGGGGCAAGCATCACCTGTGTGCTGGCCTCCAAATCCTCGCGGTTCTTAATGGCATTGATGTCGGCATCCTTGCCGTCGCTTTTGAATACGATGGCCTCTTTGAGCTCCTCTGCCAGATTGTAGAGCGAGTCGCTCATGCCGCGCACATACTGCGCCTTGTCGTACCACTCCTTCACCTTCGCAGGGTTGTTCTTCATCTGTTGGTCGAAGGTGCTGTAAATGCCTGCGTTGACCTTGGTGGCATTTTGGGTACTCTTCATCAGTCCTTCAGACACAAGAGAGAAACCATTCAGTACGTCGCTCGACACATTGAGGGCGAGCATGGCCAGGAGGACCAGGTACATCAGGTTAATCATCTTCTGACGTGGGGATATCCTTTTCTTCTTTATAGGCATTGCTTTATTGATTTCTGATTATTCAGAATACTCTGATTATTCCGATTACTCAGAGTCTTTTACTTCTCGCTTGCTGCTGTGCCGCCGGCAACGCCCATGTTGATGGTGAGGGCGTTTATCATGCGTGCGTAGACATTGTTGAGTTCCTCAATCTGCTGCGCCATGCGGCGTGTCTGTTCGTCAATCTGCTCGATGGTGCTGACCTGCTTGCTGATGTTGCGCAGCTGCAACTCATAGACAGTGGCAATGCCGGTAATAGAGCGGTTGAGGTTCTCCATCTCTTCGCTGTCGGTGGACATGCGCTCTGCCTGCTTCTTGACGCGAGAGAAGACATCGGTAAGCTCTTGAAGCACTTCGGCATAGTTCGTGACAGCCTCTTCGATGGCTGCGGGGTCTGTAGCCTTGATTTGGTTGGAATCGACAGACGGGCCGCCGTTCTGTATCTGCTCGAGGGCAAGCTGTGCCTGTGCTGCTGCCTGGCCTGCTGCTGCAAGGTTGGCTGCTGCTGCACTCAAACCTGTGCCTGCTGCCAAAGCGTCGGGGTCGATAGCTCCGCCACCGACTATGCCGGATGCACCTCCGCCGATGACAATTGGTCCTTCCGGCATTTCGGCGCCCTCGGGAAGCGACGAACCGCCAGCCACTACGATGGATGCACCTTCGCCTTCTGTGCGCGGTGTCTTTTCGTAGGTCTTTTCAAAGCCAGAGATAAAGAAGACAAACACCTCGGTTATCATACTGATGAACAGTATCTCGTTGGCTCCGGGAATGTGCGTCAGTTTGAATAATGCACCTAAAACCACGACTGCAGCACCCCAGCTGTAGGCGTAATTCATAAATACTTGTCCAGATGGAGAGTCCATCCATTTTTGCAATTTTGCTATAGGATTCATTGCTTTTATATCTTTATTTGGTGGTTGTTATGCTATTGGGGATTGTTTAGCGGCGTGTCTTGCGTGTGCTGAGTGTCTGTCCGGTGGAAGTGCCCTTTGAGCTTTTCTTGCCTCCTTTGGCGGAGCTGCCGCTAACTTTATTGCTGCCAGATTTGTCGTTGACCATTGTGCGGACGCAGCGGAAGCCGACGAAGCTGCGTGGCTGGTTCTGGTATTCATAAGAGCGCCAGGCACTGCGTATCATGCTTTCGGGGTCTTTCCACGAGCCGCCCCTTACGGATTTCTTCTTCAGGCGGTATGGGTCTTCCTTGGCTGCGTTATATGAGAGTTCGGGGTTCATGTCGGCCATGCTCTCCACGCCGGCTTCGGTATAGACGGTGCTTGTCCACTCTGCCACGTTGCCAGCCATGTCGTAGAGGCCGTTGCTGTTAGCACTGAAGATGCCGCACTTGCAGGTGATGAGTGAACCGTCTTTTGTGTAGTTGCCCCGGTCTGGCTTGAAGTTGGCATAGAAGCAGCCTTTGTCGCTCTTGACATCAAGGCTTTCCCACGGGAAGGGATTGCCTTCCTTGCCTCGGGCTGCATATTCCCATTCCACTTCACTGGGCAGGCGGTAGCGCTGTATCTGCTTGGCATAGCCGCCGATACCTCTCATCAGGAAATTGGTGCGCCAGGCACAGAAGGCATTGGCCTGTTCCCAAGTCACACCCACAACAGGATAGTCGTCGAAGGCAGGGTTGGAGAAATAAAGCTTCATGTACCGTTCGTTGTCGGCATTGCGGAAGTCGTTCACCCAGCAAGTCGTGTCGGGATATATATTGACAATGTATGTGTTGAGGAAGTCCCACGGGCCTGACAAGGGACGGGTGATGGTCTGTCGCTGGATTTTGCCGTCGTCGTCAATCCAGGCGGTGTCCTTGCTGATGATCACCTGCTCATTGCTAATGGCGTGGTCTGTGTTGAGGTCACGCTCCTCGGGGTTGAGACGGTACTTGCGCTGCGCTGCGGTTACATAGTCGTAGATTTCGTAGCGATAGTTCATCTGGCTGGCATCGAGCATCTTTGTGCCATCGATGGGATGGATGATATAGACGCTTTGGATGGCACGGTCCTCATCCTCGTTTGCTTTGCGCCAGGGGATGTTCTTGCTCCAGTCGAGATGAGGCGTGATGGGGTTGCCCTCCTTGTCCTCTTCGATTTTGTACGTTTCGTCGCCACCGTATGCGGGGTCAGCGAGTCGTTCGCGGATAATGCTGTCGCGCACCCAGTTGACGAACTGGCGGTACTTGGCATTGCTTATCTCATGCTGGTCCATCCAGAATCCGTCCACACTGATGTCGCGCAAAGGGAACTCGGTGCCCCAGAGCGTGTCGTTCTTCTCAAGGCCGATCTTGAGAGAGCCTTTGTGTATGGGCACCATGCCAAAGGGGGTAGGCTCCGAGAAGGAGGAGCCTTTGACGCCAGTCAGTTCGCCTCCCGTGGCATTTGCCGAGGATCTGCCACCAAAACAGGAGGCTAAAATCATGCAGCTGATGGCTGCACCTGCTAAAAGCAGACTTTTTGTCTTCATATTAAATTTTTATTTTGGGTCTTATAGGTCTTATGAGTGTATAGGACTTATAGGACTTATAGGTCTGTGTTTTCTCTATAGCAGCCGGACAGCCTTGTGGAGGTTCTTTCCCTTTTTGGAGAAGTCCAGGTCGTGCTGGTAGCCGATGAGTATCTCGTGTGTTCCGTTGAGTGCACCCACACCGCCTGTATAGACTTCGTACGAGTAGCCGATGTTGATGCCGTGGAAGTCGAATCCCAAGAGCAATCCGACACTGATGGTGGGGCTGTACATCAGACCACCGTAGAGCTTGTGTTTCTCGCCGTCGTACATGAGGCGTGCGTTGATGTCGCCTCGCCAGAACAGGAGGTCGGAGCGCACCATGGCATCCATTGCCAGTTTGTAGCGGGGATGCCGGAACACAAGGTTATATCCGCCTTGCACATAGAACGTCGGCTCAACTGTCACTTCGCGTGTCTTGTCGTCGCCCAGCTTGACTGTGGGGCCAAGCAGGTGAACGGCACTGATGCCAACGTACCAGAGTTTCTTGTAGGTGTAGCGCAAGCCAAGGTCGAGGTCGAAGGCGTTGCCTTTGACGTCGTTCTGCACGAAGGCCGGGTCGTTTTTGTCGACATAGTCGAGCTTGGAGCCGTTGAGTCCAACCATGAGTAGCGCCGGACGAACGCCGATACTGATGCGACCTTTCAGGAACTTCTGGTGGAAGGCATATTGGAGCTGAATCTTCTTGTTGCTGAAGGCTCCGATGGCGTCGTTGAGGAAAGCCGCACCCACGCCGTGCTTCGGCCCGATGAACCAGAGCGGCATGTCGGCATTGATAACCATTGTCTTCGGCGCTCCCTCGTATCCGACCATCTGCATGCTGTAGACACCCTGTACATTCAATTTGCTGTCCAGCCCTGCCGCTGCAGGGTTGTAGTAAGACTGCAGCGCCCAGGTATTGGTAAACGCTGCATCAAACTGTGCCCTTGCTCCAAGGGACACAATGAGCATACCTGTCCAGAGCAGTCTTTTCATCCTGTCTATAATAACGATGCTAAGTGCCAATTTATTGTGTCTGCCGACACATAATTTTATACAAAGTCTTCCTATGGCTTGCGGAAGTCTTCCCAACCGTCAATGTCTTCGAGGAAAGTGCCGTCATGTTCTGGTGCCACTTTCAGGAATTCTTCTTTGCTGACTTCGACCAAAGAAGAGTCGTTCTGCAGCAAATACCGAGTGCCGTCGGAAACCATGGCGTTGTCCTGAATGGCGAAAGTCTCGAGAATGGCTCCGGAGGCAATAACCTGGCTGTCTTTCAGCTTGATGAACTCAGAAATGGAGGCACCATTGTGGCCTGTGCCGTTTCGCAGGATGATGCCGTTCTGCGTAATGGCCAACCCCATCTTTATGTTGTCAACGAAGGTGAGCAGTTGTAGCGAATCCTTGTTGAAGGTGAAGATGGCAGCGTAAGGCTGTTCGCCGCGCAGCAGGATTTCGGGCTTGCCGTCCTTGTCCAAGTCTGTAGATAAAAAGAGGACGGGAGTGTGTTGCTTGTAGTCAAGTGCTTCCTTCCTGCGTGTCTCAACGACACCTATTTGTTTCCAAGCCGTATAAAGCAGTTCCTTGGAACAAGGCAGCGGTAACTTTGTAAGCTCTGTGTACTCCGGGACTTCTTCGGTCATGATGTTTGCCTCGGTGTCGTTTTCGCTCTTTTGGCTGTCATTTGTTTCAGAAGAGCTGCATCCTGCCAGAAAAAGAGTTGCGGATGCCAGAAATATGGTTGAAAGATTTAGTTTCATGTTAGGTTTGCTTTGTTTTTGCTTCATCGGAAGGCAAAATTACAACATCTTTTATTTATGACCAAAGAATACGAGGTTTTTTTTGCCACACAGCCCTATTAAATAAGAAAAATGGTGCAAAATGTGCTCACTTTCGGCTTTTTTAGCTATCTTTGCAGCCAAATTTACTGACATATATAGCAAGAAATGTCTATCCGCAAAGACACCACCAAGACGAAGCGCAGAAAGCTCCTGATTTTCAGGATGCTGCCAGGTGTCCCAAAAAGTCCCTGTACTTATGGCGATAAGTACACGCTTTTGTGGCAATAAGTACACGTTCTTATGGTGATAAGTACACGGACTTATGGCGATAAGTACACGCACTTAAAATAAACACATAATGTTATTATAATAAAGATATAAGAAATGGCACAGCAAGAAGATGTTTTCAAAAAGATAGTGTCGCACTGCAAAGAGTACGGCTTCGTGTTTCCCTCAAGTGATATCTACGACGGGCTTGGCGCTGTCTATGACTATGGGCAGAACGGTGTTGAGCTGAAGAACAATATAAAGCAATACTGGTGGCAGTCGATGGTGCTCCTGCATGAGAACATCGTGGGCATTGATGCTGCTATCTTCATGCACCCGACGACCTGGAAGGCCAGCGGACATGTGGACGCCTTCAACGACCCCCTTATCGACAACCGCGACTCGAAGAAGCGCTACCGCGCCGACGTGCTCATCGAAGAGCAAATGGCAAAGTACGAAGACAAGATTCAGAAGGAGATAGAGAAGGCACAGAAGCGCTTTGGCGATGCCTTCGACGAGGCTCAGTTCCGCGCCACGAACCAGCGTGTCCTCGAGAACCAGGCAAAATACGACAACCTGCACCACCGCTACCAGGAGGTGATGAACGCCCCTGGTGGCATTGACCTCGAGGGCATGAAGCAGATTATCCTCGACGAAGAGATTGTCTGCCCCATCAGCGGAACCCGCAACTGGACGGATGTGCGCCAGTTCAACCTCATGTTCAAGACCGAGATGGGCAGCACCGCCGACGGCGCAAGTACCATCTATCTGCGTCCTGAAACGGCTCAGGGCATCTTCGTCAACTATCTTAATGTCCAGAAGACAGGCCGCATGAAGCTTCCCTTCGGCATCGCACAGATAGGCAAGGCGTTCCGCAACGAGATTGTCGCACGCCAGTTCATCTTCCGTATGCGTGAGTTCGAGCAGATGGAGATGCAGTTCTTCATCCAGCCCGGCACGGAGCTTGACTGGTTCGAGAAATGGAAGCAGTTCCGTATGAAGTGGCACCAGAACCTTGGCTTCGGTGCAGAGAACTACCGCTTCCACGACCATGACAAGCTTGCCCACTATGCCAACGCCGCTACGGACATCGAGTTCCACATGCCGTTCGGCTTCAAGGAAGTGGAAGGCATACACAGCCGCACGAACTTCGACCTCTCCCAGCACGCCAAGTACAGCGGCAAGAAGATAGAATACTTCGACCCCGAGACCAACGAAAGCTACACGCCGTATGTCATCGAGACCTCCATAGGCGTTGACCGCATGTTCCTCTCCATCATGTGCCACAGCTATGAGGAGCAGTTGCTGCCCGACGGACAGACGCGCACCGTGCTGCACCTGCCCGCAGCCCTCGCCCCTGTCAAGCTTGCCGTCTTCCCGCTCACCAAGAAGGACGGAATGCCCGAGAAGGCACAGGAAATCATCAACGAGCTGCGCTTCCATTTCAACTGCAAGTACGAGGAGAAGGACCAGATAGGCAAACGCTACCGCCGCATGGACGCCATCGGATGCCCCTACTGCGTCACCGTCGACCAGCAGACGATGGAGGACAACACCGTCACTCTGCGCGACCGCGACACAATGGAGCAGAGGCGCGTGGCCATCAGTGACCTTCGCAGCATCATCGAGGACGAGGTGAGCATCACCTCACTCCTCAAGAAACTTCTTTGATAAAAGATGAACTATAGGTTGAAAACGAAAGTAATTCTTTTATTCTCGTTGCTGTTACTTGCCTCCTGCAAGAACAGCGACGAGACTTACGATGCACGTCATGACTGGCCGGCACGCAATGCCCAGTGGTTTGCCGAGGTTTACGATATGGCTCAGGCAGAAATCGCTGCTGCCAAGGCACAGTACCCAAACGACAACGAATGGGAAGATCACTGTGACTGGCGTGTCTATCGGACGCTTCTCAAGAGCCAGGACATCCAAGGTCCTGCCACCGACTATATTGTCTGTAAGATAAACGAAAGTGGCAAGGACAAATACCCTGGAGAAGATTTGTGGAGTCCTGCCTATACCGACAGCGTCCGCCTGTACTATCGAGGCTGGCTCATGGATGACAATTACCCGGTAAGCAAGACCAATCTCACAGTCTTCAGCCAGTCTTATTACGGAGAATTTGACGAGAAGACGGCAGCACCTATCGCAATGCCTGTCCTCAGCACAGTGGAAGGCTTTATGACGGCCGTCCAGTATATGGTCAAGGGCGATGACTGGGATGTCTATATCCCGCAGCAATTGGCCTACAAAGGAAGTTCTTCCGATGCTGTTCCTGCCTATAGCACACTGCTCTACCATTTACGGGTAGAACTTGTGCACAAGAGTGGCACCGGCATCTCTGAATGGCGATAAAGCCTAACGTATGTTGCCGCGAATCTTTGTGAGGTAGGCATTGAGTGCCTCCTCGTCGCGGTTGTCAATAATCTGTATCAGTTCTTTCAGTTCGGAACGAATGCCTTCGACGTGCGCCTTGGTGCGTGGGTTGAAGAGTATCTCGCGCAGCAGTGTGTCGTCCTCGCCCAAGACACCTTTCGCTATCTTCAGATGTCTTTTGAACGTCGTGCCTGGTGCGTCCTGATGCTTCATCACGGCAGAGAACACGAAGGTGCTGACGAAGGGCACCGACAGACTGTAGGCCATCGCTTCGTCGTGTTCGTCAAAGCAGTATTCGTGGACGTTCAGACCCAGCCGCCTGTATAGGTCAAGGAAGAAGATGCGCCCCATGTAGTCGCCTTCGTTGATGACGATGGCATTCTCCGAAGAGAGTGCGCCGAGGTTGGCAAACGTGGGGCCGAACATCGGGTGGGTCGAGACGTAGCGTAGGCCTGTCCCTTCGTAGAAGTCCTTCAGCCCTGTCTTGACCGAGGCAATGTCCGATATGATGCAATCCTTGGGCAGGCACGGGATGACCTGCTGGAAGACATCGGTGGTGTACTTCAATGTCACGGCATTGATGACGAGTTCGGGCTTGAAGTCGCGTATCTCGTCGAGCGTCGTGAAGCGCTGTGTGTTGTAGAGGAAGCGCATACGGCGCGCGTCAATCTCATAGACGGCGCATTCGTGGTCGAAGGACAGGACGTCCGTAAAGAAGCTGCCCATCTTGCCTGCGCCAAGTATAAGAATCTTCATGTTATTTGCTGTTTGAGGCACTCCCCCAAAGGGGGAGCGGGGAGGGGGCTTTATTTGTTAATTATCTCCATTTGCTGGCGTACGCTCTCTTCGTGGATGTTCTCGAAGATGTTCTTGATGCATATCCTGTCGATGCCAAGCAGGGAACCTTGTGCGCCGCGCTTGTCGAGAATCTCGCTGTAGCGGCGGGTCTGCAAGATGGTTATGCCATTGTCTTTCTTGTATTCTCCGATTTCGCGACATATCTTCATGCGCTTGGCAAGCAGGTCGATAAGGTCGTTGTCTATCTCATCTATTTCCTTGCGCAGGTCTTTGAGCGTGTCGGCGTGTTCTGCCGTGTCGCGGAAGATGAGGCGCGAAATGATGAAGTCCAGCACATCGGGTGTCACTTGCTGCGATGCGTCGCTCCAAGCATTGTCGGGGTTGCAGTGGCTCTCCACGATAAGTCCGTCGAAGCCGAGGTCCATTGCTTGTTGGCAAAGCGGAGCAATCAGGTCGCGCCGTCCGCTGATGTGGCTGGGGTCGCAAACGACAGGCAGCTGCGGCAGGCGACGCTTCAGCTCAATGGGAATCTGCCACATCGGTTCGTTGCGGTACAGCTTTTTCTCGTAGCTGCTGAAGCCTCTGTGGATGGCTCCCAGCTTTCGTATGCCTGCGCCGTTGATGCGTTCCAGGGCACCAATCCACAGCTCAAGGTCAGGATTGACAGGGTTCTTGACAAGCACCAGCGCATCGGTGCCTTTCAGAGCATTGGCAATGTCTTGCACGGCAAAAGGATTGGCCGTGGTGCGTGCCCCTATCCAAAGGATGTCGATGCCATACTTGAGGGCCAGTTCCACATGCTTGGGCGTAGCCACTTCCGTAGCGACGAGCATCCCGGTCTCCTTCTTGACGTCCGCCATCCAGGGGAGGGCAGGCTCGCCATGTCCCTCGAAGCCTCCGGGCTTAGTGCGCGGCTTCCATACACCAGCGCGAAAGATGTGGCAGCCTTTACCTGCCAACTGCTTGGCAGTTGTCATCACTTGTTCTTCTGTCTCTGCGCTGCACGGACCGGCGATGATGAAGGCTCGCTCCTGGTCGCTTGGCAGATTGAGGGGGGTTAAGTCTAATTCCATATTGTTTGTCCTTTTTCTTTCTTCCTTTTTTCGTTATGACGTTATAACGGTATTTCGTTATGACGACAATCATCGTTATTACGTTATAACGTCATTTCGTTATCACGGGCGTTCTTTCGTTATGACGGGGCTGATGCCCGCCTCTTTGATTCTTTGCAAAGCTTCTACAAACTTCTCTTCTTTGGCGCAGAGGCTGATGCGGATGTAGCGCTGACCGTTCGAGCCGAAGATGAAGCCGGGCGTGATGAACACCCTTGCCTCATGCAGGACGCGCTCCGTCAGCTCCTCTACATTATTATATATGTCGGGGATGCGTCCCCAGAGGAACATTCCCGTTTGCTCCGGGTCGTACTGACAACCGAGCACTTGCATGATTTCCTCTGCATAGCGGCGGCGACGGGCGTAGGTCTCGACGTTAGCCTGCTGGTGCCAGAGGTCGCTGTTGTCGTAGGCTTTGGCAGCGGCATGCTGCAAGGCGCGGAACGTCCCGCTGTCGATGTTGCTCTTCACCTTGAGAATCCACTGGACGAACTGTGCGTTGGTGGCAAGCAAGCCCACACGCCAACCAGGCATGTTGTGGCTCTTCGACATCGAATTGAACTCGATGCAGCACTCCTTGGCACGAGGTATTTGCAGGATGGAGAGGTGTTCGCCTTCGTTTAAGATGAAGCTGTACGGATTATCATTTACCACGATGATGCCGTGCCGCAGGGCGAAATCGACAAGCTTCTCGTAGGTCTCGCGTCTGGCTCTTGCTCCTGTCGGCATATTTGGATAGTTCGTCCACATGAGCTTGACGCGAGAAAGGTCCATCTTCTCCAGTTGCTCGAAGTCCGGCTGCCAGCCGTTCTCTGGCAAAAGGTCGTAGTTGACAATCTTTGCGCCCAGCAGCTTGCTCAGACTCGTGTAGGTCGGGTAGCCGGGATTGGGCACGAGCACCTCGTCGCCGACATTAACAAAGGCCAGTGTGACGTGCAGGATGCCTTCCTTGCTGCCTATCAGAGGCTGAATCTCAGTCTTCGGGTCAAGCTCCACACCGTACCATCGTTTGTAGAAACGGGCCATTGCCAGTCGCAGTTCGGGAATGCCTACGGTGGGTTGGTAGCCGTGAGCCGTGGGCTTACGGGCTTCCTCGCAGAGCGTCTCGATAGTCTCTGGCGAGGGCGGCATATCGGGGCTTCCGATGGCGAGGCTGATGATGTCCTTGCCTTCTGCGTTCATGGCGGCAACCTCCTTGAGCTTGCGGCTGAAATAATACTCTGTCACGTCGGCCAGCCTGTCTGCCGGAGTGATGTTAAATGCTTTGCTTTCCATTGCCATAGATGCCAAGTTGTTTGAGTTCGCGTGTAAGTGGAGAGATGGCGTTGAGCGCTTGGCGGTAGCGGCGCTCCTCGCCAAAGGAGAGGTCGATGTAGAACATGTACTGCCATTCCTGCCCGATGATGGGCAGCGACTGTATCTTTGTCAGGTTCAGCTTGTAGAATGAAAGGACGGAGAGGATGGCGCTGAGGCTGCCTTCCTCGTGGGGCAGGGTAAAGACAAGGCTTGCCTTGTCGATAGGCCTGGTGTTGCGGATGGCTGTGGCCCGCTCGGGATGGGCGAGGACGAGGAAGCGCGTGAAGTTGTGCTTGTTGGTCTCTATACCTTCCTGCAGCACTTTCATGCCGTAGATATCGGCTGCGTCGCGGTGGCAGATGGCAGCGTGTCCGTGCCTGCGCTCACGGCTGATGTCGGCGGCGGCACCTGCTGTGTCGGCCACTTCGACTACCTTGAGGCTCGGATGTTGCGAGAGGAACTTACGGCATTGCATCAGGGCGACGGGATGTGAATTTACCTCTGTCAGGTCTTCCCAACTCTCGCCGGGCAGGCACATGATGCTGTGGCTGATGCGTAGCTTGTGCTCGCCCACGATGGTCATGCCGCTGTCGCGCAGCAGCTCGTAATTGTGGAGCAGACTGCCGGCAATGGTGTTCTCAATTGCCATAAGCCCCAAGAGGTCGCGCTCCGCTTTGAGTCGGGCGAACATCTCCTCGAAGGTGTTGCAGCAGACCAACTCCACCTCCTCGCCTTCGAAGAAGCGGTGGGCGGCAATGTCGTGGAAGCTGCCCTCAATGCCCTGTATTGCTATCCGTTTCATCTTGTTGATTTACTCCGGTTTCCTTATTATCCATTCATGGTAAGTGCCTGTTTCGGCATTTCCCAAATCGTAGCCAAGGTAGCCAAGGATAATGTTCGAGACGAACTGTTCGGGCAAAAATAGGAACATCATCTTTGCCAGCCACGGGCGTTCCAAAACTTTTGCCGCCTTGCGTTCCAGTCGCTTCAGGTCTGGCAGAACCTCCTTTGTGTGGTCAACACTCTTTTCGAGAGTCAAGCCGCAGTTGGCGTAATGCCCGTTCAACTCTTCCAAGGATTCTATCATTGCTGCTGCTCCGCCTTTCGAAATCAGGGCGATGGCTTTCTGAATCTTTTCGTCGTAGGTCTCGTATCTTGCGCGAAGGGCATAGTCGAAGACAATGATGACGCCGCCAGGCTTGAGGACACGATGGACTTCACGATAAATCTTCTCCTTGTCGGTGTTGTGGACGATGGTCTCGAAGGCGTACATTACGTCCACGGAATTATCTTCGAACTGCGACAGGTCGCTGTAGTCCAACTGGTATGTGGTGACGTTCTCGGGGCAGACCTTGTTTTTCTTCAATGGGGAAAGGTCCACGCCGATGAAACGCGCATCGGGGTGACAATGGGCCAGATACAGGAGGTTGGCTCCCTGACCGAAGCCCAACTCCATGACCACGTCGCCCGGCTTGATATATTGGGAAACGGTGTCGGGCTGGTAATAAACATCGTTGTCGCTGAAGAATCCGTTGGGAGAGATTCTGAAGTGCATGAAGCCGTCCTGCGAATGATAGTGCCTGTAGGCCCAGTCGTTTATCTTAAAATAGGAACGGATTTGTGCCACTGAGTTCTTTTCGCCTTGAGTGATCTTGTCAAGGTTCAGGAACTTCGCCATAGAGTCAATTTTCTTGTGCAGAAGGTAATAGCTGTATTTTTTGTTCATGTTGTATGATGTTTAGTTCATTAAAAAACATCCCGCTTCACTTAGGTGAGCGGGATGTTTCTATATTTGTTATCTTCCTATACCTTTTATATATATACGACGACCCGCTTCACTTCATTTGCTAAAGTAAAAGTAATAGTAAAAGCCGAAGTAGCTGTTGCCGTTCTGAGTCATCTTATCTTTGTTTTGTGCTGCAAAGATACACCATTTCTGCCATTCTGCCAAGAGAAATTCGAATTATTTTCCTTTTTAACAGATAAAAAAGTATTGGAGCGTCGGAAAACACGGCACGCCTAATTGCCCAACTAGGCACACCTAATTGCCCAATTAGGCACGCCTAGTTTGTGATTTAGGCGTGTTATGCCTGTAGAGTTGCCAAGCGTTGAAGACGTTGTGCCAGATGGTATAGAAGCCTCCGGCCAGCGAGGTCAGGGGGTCGAGGAATGTGCTGCCCACCCAGATGGCGAGAACGGTGTTCTTCTGTCCGCAAGCCTGTCCGGCGCTGACGGCATCGTCGTAGCGTCGGCCTGTAAGCCGTCCCATAGCAAACTGCATAATGCAGGTCGCGAGTGAACCTGCCAGAATCGACAGGCAAAGCAGCGGCGACACGTCGGCTTGGACGAGAATGCGTGTCGTGACGGCAATGGCGAGCGACGACGAGACGAGCCAGAGATAGAAGGCCAGGTCGGGAATGGAGGTGAGAAGGCGTTGCAGGGCAGGGGAGATGCGGCGGATGAGGAAACCCAGCAGCATGGGACCGGTGAGCAGAGGGAACACCTTGCGGACAATCATCCAGAAGGAAAGCCAGAAATCCAGCCCGCCAGTCGGGTTGACGAGGGGCGCGAAAGCCGGGATGAGGACTGCCGCCATGAGGTTGACCAGCATAGTGTAAGCCGCCAAGGAGCCTACGTTGCCGCCCAGCTTGGCAGTCATCACCGCCGCAGCCGTCGCGGTGGGGCAGAGGAAGCAGAGCATCGTGCTTTGCAGGAAAATCCGCGTGTCGGCATCTTCTGCCGTCTGATGCAGCAGGCAAAGCAATGTTGCGAGGCCTGCCTGGAAAGTCAGCAGCCACCATTGCCAGCCTCGAAGCCGCATGTCTTGGGGGCGGATGCGGCAAAACGTCAGCATCAGCATGAGGAAGATGAGTGTCGGCTGGATGTAGTCAACCGCTTCTGTCAACGTGTCCCGGACAGTCGATGAAAGCGGCAGGCTGCGGCAGACGAAGTAGCCCGAAGCACCCGCCGCCAAACTCAACGGCAACGACCAGTCCTTGAGAAACCTTCTGATGTTCATCCTACCCTTTATCTTTTTGTGGCACAAAATTATACAAAAACTTCCACTTAACATGTTTTTGTGGAGTGAAAATTTCGCTATGTGCCGTCTTTTTCCTACTTTTGCGCCGCAATAAGAAATTGAAGATTGTAAATTGTAAAATTGTAAATTATTCGATGAACCTATACATCAGATACTTCGACGACGAGGCGCTCGTCCATAGCGTGGAAGAGGCATTGAACTTCCTTTCGTCCCTGGACGACGTGGAACTCAACGATGAGATAGCGACAGAACTGCAGAAGTTCATGAGCAGCAGCGCCATGTATCCCAAACACATCAAGGTGCGTGCACGTTCCTTCTTCATCGCCATCAAGACGACGGCCAAGACAATGGAGGAGTTCAAGTCCAAGGGCGCAACCCAGGGCAAGGAAGAGAAGGTGGCCCAGAAGGAAGCTTTGGCCAATTACACCAAGCCCCAGCCCGGATGGTACGCGGCAAAGATGACCTTCAAGCGCGTCATCCTGCTGCCCGAAACGCAGAAGTCGCAATATGTGGATACGCCTTTTGTCTGCAAGGTATGGTCAAACAGCATCCAAGAGTGCTACGACAAAGTTATCGACCACTTGCGCGGCCGTCAGGATGTTGACCCGCGTAGCCAGTTCCCCAGCATCAAAAGCCCGAACTTCGAGTTTGACTATCTGGGAGAGTAGCCATTGAAGATTGGGGATTGAGGATTGAAGATGGGACGTAAGGCCTTGCTTCTTTGTCTGTTGTCTGTAGCTTGCAGCCTGCCGTTAGTCAGCAAGAACGACAAGAAGAAGAGTGCTACGATAGTGCCCATGTATGCCTTGCCGGAGCCGGAGCCTCTGCTGCCAGCTCCGCAGCCAGACCGCCCTTTACCTCCCATTGGCGAGCTTCGTCCCGTCATTCGCCATACTGTCGCCCAGGGACAGGGCATCGACGTGTCGCACTACCAAGGTTATATCAACTGGGAGGAAGTGGCACGGGCGGACAATGTGCAGTTCGTCTATGTCAAGGCAACGGAGGGTGCTGGCTATGTGGACGACCTGTACCTGCGCAACCTCTACGGCGCCAAGCGCGTCGGCATACCCGTCGGTGTCTATCACTTCTTCAGCCCTACGGTAAGTGCGCTGGTGCAACTGGAGAACTTCCGCGACAATGTTGACCCGCGTCAGCAGGACCTCATTCCAATTGTCGACGTCGAGAAACGCGGCAGGAAAGGTTCGCTTGCGCAGTTCCAGGGGAGGTTGAAGGCTTTCCTCGACGGTGTGGAGCGCATGTTCGGCGTCAAGCCCATCATCTATACGGGCGTCAACTTCTACGCCAAGTACCTCGAAGGTCGCTTCACAGGCTACCGCTTCATGGTGGCTCGCTATGCCGACGAGTTCCCCGGACTGAGTGAAGATGTGCCCATCGTCCTGTGGCAATACAGCTGCACCAGCTATGTCGACGGAATCGACGGACATGTTGACCGCAGCGTCTTCCTCGACCGCTACACCGTCGCCGACATCATGCTCCCGCGTTAGCTGTCAATTTCTCACAGAAAGCACAGAAAAGGGAAGCGATAGAGCTGTCCCTCTCACCCCTCACCCCGGGCTTCTTTCAGTTGTCGGTTGATGTCAGCCATGCGTTCGGCTGTCAGGGGGTAAAAGTGACAGGTAATGATGGCCATGAGCGCTACGATGGCGGGGATGAAGGACATGAGCATTCGGAGGCAGAGGAGGGCGGATTCCGGCTGGGAGATGAGGACCTGATTGACCATTTGTTCATCGCTGCGCGGCATGTAGCCACAGGCCGATAGTAGCCACAGGACAGCAGCACCGCCGATGGCACCGCCAAACTTCTGTGCCATAGAACTGGAAGAGAAAATGAGGCCTGTGGACGCTGTCTTGTATCGCAATTCGGCGTAGTCGCTGACATCGGCATACATCGACCAGACGAGGGGCGACATCATGCCCGTGAGGATGCTGATGAGGACTTGGAACAGGAGCATGAGCCAGAAGCCTGTGGGCGAAACAGGGATGAAAAAGAAGGCGACACTCAACACCAAGAGGACGGCATTGACGGCCATGAACAGCGACTTCTTGCCAAGGCGACGGGCGAGGGGAACGGTGAGGGCCACACCCACCATGTTCGAGACTTCTCCTACGCTGAGGAAAAGCCCTGCATAGAAGAGAAAGCCTACCTCCAGCCCCTTCCCAAAGGAGGGGAAATGAAGCCTTGCGTCAAAGCCGATGATGTCGGCAAAGTAATAGGCGACTGTGGCTCCCCGGACGGTACAGAAGAGATTAAAGCAGAGGGCAGCACCGATGAGTAGCCACCACGGACGGTTGGAGAGGAGCGAACGGAAGTCCCCTGCGATGCTGACAGTAGAGACGGTCTTCAGCCGCTCGCGCGTGAGGGCGAAGGTCAGCAGAAATAGCACGAAGCAGGCGGCAGCAATGACCATCATGGCGTGCTGCCAGGCGAGGGAGGTAGCCCCACCGCTGGCCTTGAAGAAATTCACCAGTGGTTCCCATGCTGCCAAGGCGACGAACGAACCGCCGTAGGCAAAGAACATACGGAAGGAAGAAAAGACGGTCTTCTCCTGCGAGTCGTCGGTCATTACGCCCAGCATCGCTCCGTACGGCACGTTGATGGCTGTGTAGATGGTCATCATGAAGATGTAGGTGGCGTATGCATAGATGAGCTTGGCGCCATACGTCCAGTCGGGTGTGGTGAACAGCAGGATGCCAGCGATGCTGAACAGCGGTGCCACCCAGAGCAGATAGGGACGGTACTTTCCCCAGCGGGTCTGTGTGCGGTCGGCAATGATGCCCATCATGGGGTCGCTGACGGCATCCCAGATACGGGTGACAAGTACCAGCACACCTGCATCTACAAGGCTCAGTCCAAAGACATTGGAGTAGAAGAAGGGCAGATAGTACGAGAATACCTTCCAGAACATCGACGACGACATATCGCCGAAGCCGTAGCCAATCTTTTCACTTAAGCGTGCCATGATTTTTGCGGATGAGTTGCTTGATGGTTTCCACGCTGGCTCCTGTTGTCAGTCCGTCTTTCGGGGTGTTCATGCAATAGTCAACGAGGCGGTCAAGTGAGCTGACAGCCACATGGAGGCGGGTGTCGGCGGTGGCGTAGTAGATGAGGACGCGGCCGTCGTCGTCGAGAATCCAGCCGTTGGAGAAAGCCACGTTCATCACGTCGCCCACATATTCCTTTCCCTCGGGTACAAGGAACCAGCCGCCCGGTTGTGCCGTGACGCGCGTGGGGTCATCAAGGGCTGTCATATACATATATAATACATAGCGCAGTCCGTCGGCAGTACCACGCACCCCATGAGCCAGATGCAGCCAGCCTCTTTGCGTCTTCAGCGGTGCCGGTCCTTCTCCGTTCTTCACCTCTTGGATGGTGTGGTAGTGGCGCGGGTTGATGATGATTTCCTCCCTGACCTCGGCATGTGTGATGTCTTCCACCAGTGTCCAACCAATACCTCCACCGCTGCCGGTGTCGATGAATCCATCCTGCGGGCGGGTGTAGAAAGCATAAAGCCCCCTCCCAACCTCCCCCTTGGGGGAGGAGATGAATTCAGGATGAAGCACAACATTGCGTTGCTGGCTACGGCTTTTGAGGTCGGGCAGACGTTCCCATTTGACGAGGTCCTTCGTGCGAGCAATGGCGGCAGTGGCTGTGGCGGCACTGAGGTTGCCGGGCTGTGAGTCGTCGTGACGCTCGGCACAGAACACGCCGTAGATCCAGCCGTCCTCATGCTGTGTCAGACGCATATCATAGATATTGGTGGCGGGGATGAGGTCTTCGGGCATCGTGATGGGTTCGTCCCAAAAGCGGAAGTTGTCGATGCCATTGGGACTCTCTGCCACGGCAAAGAAACTCTTGCGGTCTGCACCCTCAACACGGCATACCAACAGGTAGCGCCCTCCCAACTTTATGGCACCGGCATTCAGCACGGCGTTCATCATGATGCGCTGCATCAGATAGGGGTTGTCCTTTTCCGAGAAATCATAACGCCACTCCAAAGGCGTATGCTCGGCTGTCAGTATGGGATGCTGATAGCGTTCGTAGATACCGTTTCCCCACTCCTCGGGTTCATTCTTCATTGCAAGCAACGCTTCATGCCGTTCAATCAGCTGCTGCTTTCGTAGTTCGTATGTCATAGTTCAATTTTCAACATTCAATACTCAATGCTCAATCTTCAATCTTCAATAAAAAACACGCGGCTGGCATATTCCTCCCGGAGGGGGACTTCGAGGCCGACCTCCATGAGGAAGCGACCGGTAAACCGTTTACCTGAAAGCGAACAGGGCTTCTGGCCTACGCGGACGTTCTTCTCCGTCAAGGTGTATGTGGCATCGGGATTGAGTCCGGCCAATCGGATGCGAGGAAGCGGCTGGTCGTAGTAGTTGTCAATCTTATACACGAAAAGAACCCCTTGACGGCAGGCATCATCGACATACATCAGCGAGGAAACGCCCTTGCGGTCATAAGGTGAGATGAGGCGATAGAGGTTACCAGTCTGCACGACCTGGCGCAACTGTTTGTAGTCGGCCATACAAGTGGACGTCTGCTGACGCTCCTCGTCGGTCATATCCTTGGGTTGCAGCTCGATACCCAGACGCCCGGACATGGCAACATCGCAGCGGAACTTGATGGGAATGACCCTGCCGCCTGTGTTCCAATACGGGCAATGATTGATGTGACAAGCCATTGCATTTGCAGGGAAGAACATCGACGTTCCCCATTGGATATAGACGCGCTGCAAGGCATCGGTGTTGTCTGAAGTCCAGAACTCGTCGAAATAGGGCAGCAGACCGTAGTTGGCGCGTCCGCCACCCGAGGCACAATCCTGAATCGCGATGTCGGGATATTTGGCGCGGATGCGCTGCAACGTCTTGAGCAAACCGAGGTGGTAATCGACGTAGAGGTTCTGCTGACGGTCCTTGGGCAGATAGAGCGAGCCGAAGTTCTGGATGGAGGCATTGGCATCCCACTTGATGTATGCTATTTCAGGATTTTGAGTGAGCAGGTCATCTACAATCTTGAACACGAAGTCCTGCACCTCGGGATTGGTCATGTCGAGCACCAACTGTGTGCCACCGCGCCCCAGTTTCAGCTCGCGTCCCTTTGTCTGCAAGACCCATTCGGGATGCTGCTCATAGAGTTCGCTTTTTGTGTTCACCATCTCAGGTTCTATCCAAATGCCGAACTTGATGCCCCGTTCACGGGCTGCCTTTGTCAGTACACCGAGTCCACCCGGCAGCTTGTTCTTATCTACGACCCAATCGCCCAGACTGGAGGTGTCGTCCTTACGTGGATACTTGTCGCCAAACCATCCGTCGTCCATTACGAAGAGTTCGCCTCCGAACTTGCTGATATCGTCCATCATGGCAATCATGCGAGCCTCGTCGATGTCGAAGTAGAGGCCTTCCCACGAATTGAGCAGGATGTCGCCTGTCTTCATCCCTCTGTGCAGCATTCCCTCAGTACGTGCCCAGCGGTGGAAGTTACGGCTGGCTCCGCTCAAGCCTTCATTTGAGAAGGTGAGGGCGAGATGCGGCGTCTCGAACTTCTGTTTCGGGTCAAGGATGTATTCGCTGGATTGAGGGTCGATGCCGGCATAGAAGTGGTGCTCCCTATGTGAAATGGTATTGAAGCGGAGTTCAAAGTTTCCGCTCCAGCACAAGGCAGCACCTATGACGCGACCGCTATTCTCCTGTGGCTGTCCGTCAAGAGAGAGCATAACCTCTGGCGCATCAAGATGAGCGTTTCGCGTTCCGTCGGTATTGCGGATGGTTTTCACGCCGCCGGTTAACGGCTCAGATGTCGGTTCTGTTTCTGCTGCCCAGTTGCCGTGCATGTGGGTAATCCACACATCACCCTGACGCAAGACCAAATGCCCAGAATCGTAACGCTTCAGGGTGATGGCCTTCTTTTCCGCGTTTTCTATTTCCGTCCACGTCTCGATGATGTCCACACGGTCGTATGCCTTGTAGAACACCTTAACCGTGACAGGTTGCAATTTGTCCTGCATCGTGAAGATGTGAGTCTTTGAAGCAGGCTCTGCCTTCACCTCATAATCCTCCACCTTCAACTCCAGGTTCAAATCCCCGTCGGCATGAAGCACCTGCAGGGCTGGCAGCCAGACCATATCCACCGTTCCAAAGGCAGGCAAAGCCGATGCGTTGAGGTCGACACCAGCATCGCACAGCTCTTGCAAACTGGTAACACGCGGGCCATAGTAGGCCATGCGGAGGTCCTGACCTTCTCCTGCATGCAGAATAAGCATGGTGTTTGGAGTCTCTATGCTCACATCGCCACTCCAAGCAGCGGCGCTCAATGTTCCCATTAATGGGAGCAGAAGCAGAAATAACCTTTTCATGTTGCTATTTGCTTATTTTATTGTTTCAATGTCTTTAAGCATGAGAATCCTCTTGTCCTCGACCATCTTGCGGAAGTCGGGAGCATCCTTGGTCGATGGTGCAGGGGCAAAGTACTGATGGTGGTCGGCGTTGCGCCAGACAAGGAAGTAGCAGAGGGGATACTTCTCGATTTGCGGTTTCAACACGCGTGTCCACCAAGTTGGGTCGGGAAGATTCTGATAACCACATTCCGTGAGGGCGACAAGGCGTCCTCTCTTCTTGGCAAACTCGCAGAGCATGGTGAGGTCTTTATTGAGCGTACTGATGAAGGCACTCTCGTCACTGGACTGCTGATAGGCATCAAGGCCGATGATATCCACACGGTCATCGCCTGGATAGGAATTCATATCATCGTCTTTCATGCCGAAGTTGGGGCTCCAGCTCCATACGATGTTCGTCAAGCCGTCGGCCAGCAGTTTATCCTGCAAGCAGTTCCACAGCGCTTTGTATTCCTCGACCGTGCAGAGTCCCTTGCCCCACCAGAACCAACTGCCGCTATCCTCGTGCCAGGGACGGAAGATAAAAGGAATAGGATGGCCGTGTTCGTCTTTCAACGACTGGAGGAAAGTGGAGAGGCGCTGCATCCACATTTGGAACTTTTGATGCTGACTGCCGCCGGGTAGAATACTGCGAACGGTGCCACCATCCTTGTTGTCCCATGCAGTCCCACCCGTTAGTGGATTGCGAGGATGCCACGAGATAGTAGCGATGCCACCGCGACGCACATGTGCCAGCAACTCTTCTCGGATTCGAGCGAAGGGAACACTATCCAGACTCTTGGCGTCTCCCATCTCAATGCCGCCAAGTTCAAAGCCCATCACGGCGGGGTAGTCGTCGCATGTCGCCAATACGTCGGAATGTCCTCCAGAAGCAGAGCGGTCGTTCCAACCGAGACCATAGAAAGGATCGTCCTGATGTCCGAACATGATACCACGGGTGTTGAGGCTTTGCAGACGTTGGAGCAGCATTTCACGACCTATACTGTGCGAGCTCACCGGGTAAAGCGGCTGTATCGTAGAAACTTTGGTTTGCGTGGCCTTTGTGCGGCCGAGGGGCACTATCTTCAAGTTATCGAAATATGGAGTTGAGACGCGGCGCTCTTTCAAAGGAGCTATCAAGCCTGCCATGCCCCTGCTGTAATGATCCGAAGCGGCCTTTACCACTTCGATTCCATCAACGTAGCCCGTAATCTGGTCGCCCTCGAAACGCAGCTTGAGGTTATGCCATTCGAGGGCAGAGATATTGCTAAGCATAGCCTCTGCCAACGTGTATTCTCCGCCAATCTCCACGTCCTTTCGGGCGAGGATAATGGCTTGCTGTTCCTTGTCGCCAATAAGTTCTTTCTTGTCGAGCTTTCCTCGGGTGAGGATGAGTGTTACCTTCCCCTGGTCGTCCATCTTCAGATAGTAACCCTTGGCCCAAATGCCATAGCCGGAACCCACATCACAGAGGCGACCCATTACGCCGGCCTCGTCGCCGGGATTGAGATACACGTCGGCACTTATTTCGTAGTCCTGCCAGTCGGCATCGCCCAGAATGGTGTAGTGGTGCCATTCGGGTGCCCAGCTGAGAGTATGAGAACCGACTACCTGCTGGATGCAGGTATTATCATTGAACATTGAGCATTGAACATTGAACATTGGTGCTTTAACCAGTTCGAAGCATCCTATCAAATCTGCCAAATAATGAGGCAGATAGCCCCACTCGGAGGTATTCTTGTACTGCTCGAAGTTGTCCTCGTAGGGGATGGGGAAGGGTAGGGAGGCAGGAATGTTGTCAAACGTCCCCTTTTGTTGCCCTGTTGTTGTGGAAAGGGAATAGACGGCATTGGGCTTCAAGGTAATAGAGAAGCTACGGTTCTTGGGAGTGATGTCCTTCAAGCGCACAAACTGTTGCAGCGAGTCGCTATACCATACACAGAGCTTACCTGTGGCAAGTCCGTCGGTCACCTCTATCTTAATCTTCTGTGCTTTCTTCGCCCCTTTCGTTTCGGCAATGATGCTGTAGTCGCCCGTCTGTGGGTCGCGTATCGTCACCATCGAACCACCATCAGGCAGATTCAGACAACCATCGTCAATGTAGCGCCATCCTACTTTTGTGAACTGGCCGTAATGAGCATAGCCCCACAGCGCCTCGCGAACGTGGTAGTGCCCACTCCATGGCTCCTGAGCAAGGAGCATCGGTGGTTCCTTGCTATAAGGCTCCAACGGATATGTGGCACCGATGTCATACCAGTTGACGACCTTGGTTGCTCCGCTGATGATGTAGTTTTGGTTGAAGCAGTGGACGATGCTGATGAGGCAATCAAATCCCGGGAGATACACATGGTCTTCGCTGTTCCAAATGGGCTTGCCCATGTCTTCTGCCATTTTGCGTTGCTCTGGGGTAAGTTGTATTTCGCTGAACGTGTGGGCACAAACGGCGTCGAGCGCATCCTTAAGTTCCGAGTCCTCCTGCATCCGCTTGAGAAAGTCCATCTTCTGACCGCCCCAGTTACCGAAGCCATGTAGCTTTACGTCGCGAAAGCCACGTTCGTTCATGGCTCTGCGCAGATGCTTGGCGAAGTCGGCGTTCCATCCCTTCTCGTTGTGGCAGCCTAAAGCATCCAGTTCCAGGCCGTGCACCTCACGCAGTCCCTGAAGCCAATCCACGTAGTAACCCACCATATTGTCTGACCAGTAATTGCCCACCCAGGCTGGGGCACTCCACGAAGTAGCGTCAAGGGTAAGAGCCGGATTACGTCGTTTCGCCTCCTGCATCACCCACCACATATAGCCGCGCAGGTAGTTGTGGTCGCCCTGATAGTGGCTATGGGAGGGCATCGAACCCTGCGTACTGTTGCCGTCACCTGGCACTTCGACGAGGATTGTGCTGACGCTGGCCCCAAACATAGGCTTATAAACCATGTCCATGATCTGTGAGCGCTGAGGCTCAGGATAATCCTTCAATAATACAGAAGTGGCACCACCACCATTCACAGCTCCAATGCCATCGAATTGCTTGCCTTTGGCACTGGCGCTCAACTGAATGGTCTGTGCATTGGCGTCACCAAAGAAAAGGCTCAATACTGCTCCAATAAGTAGATACCTTCTTTTCATTTCCTTATATATTTTTTTCCATTCTTAATAAAGATTCCACGTCGGCCGTCCGTCCATGGGCACCCAAAGAGGTCATAGCTGCCAGATGGTGCGAATGTTTGCTCAGTCCGAACAGCATTTATACTTGTCTGCAACTCCTGTTTGAAGTCCTCGCGCGAGAGGACATAGTCGTTGGAGAAAGCCTCCGTCCACCAGGCGGCATTACAGTTGTTGTGGTCGGTACTTTGGAAGTCCTCGCTGTTGGGGTCTTTAGTGCGGTCGTAGTCGTACCAGGGAACGAAGAAAAGCCATTTGCTGCCAGCTTGCCACTGCTTGCTGATGGTTGGCACGCTGCCGCACTCCGTGAGTGCCACCAGCTTGTCTGGAGAGGAATTCTTAAGAAATTTGTAACAGGTACGATAGATAGTCGCGGCGTTGCTCTTGTTATAGACATCGATGCTGACGATATCCACATACTCGTCGCCAGGATACCACTTGTAGCCGTCGCTGTAGGGCTTGTTCCAGGCTGCTGCTGTAGTCCACACCCAGATGAGGTTGTTGAGTCCTGCATCCTGAAATCGCTGATACATCACACGCCACAGCTCATTGCAGGCCTCGGCATTCATGCCCCACCAGAACCATTGGCCTCCCGCCTCGTGCAGAGGGCGCCACAACACGGGAATCTTGCGCTGCTTGAGCAGTTTCAGGTATGAGATGATCGTGTCCAAGTCCTTCATCATCAGCTTATATTCATCGGACTCGGGTTCAAATATCTTTCGCACGTCGAAGCTCGTCTCTCCCGCCCCTGTCCCAGGGGTACAGGTATAGTCATTGCCGTCGTTTGTTGGTACGTTCCAATGCCACATGATGGCCACGACACCTCCCTGACGGTGCCAGTTATAGACCTCCGTGACGTTCGTGTAGTCTATCCATCCGCCTTTCTTCGAGAAAGGATGGTGGATGTAGTCGAAGCAGTTCAGCGCCGGCCATTTGCCTGTATGCTGATGTACCCACTTCGCCTCATTGATGTTCCAGTTGACGTTGGCCATCGTGCCGGAGAGCGTTTTCACGCCCTCGATGTCTTTCAGGCACTGCAGTAACGCCTCTGCCTCTGCCGACAGTTGGCGGGTTTCCTGTGCTGAAATGCCACTCACAAGGAACAGCATCAGCAGGACATGCAAGAATCTCTGGCTTCGCATAGTTCTATGATGTATATGATAAACAAAAAACGACAGCAAAGATAAGCTCTTTTCCAAATTCATGCCGACACAATTTTAACCATTGATGACACACCAGGTCAAATGATAATCTTTTTCTTCTGATAGTTTTCCCGGAACTCTGTCGGAGAACATCCCTTTCGTTTGCGGAACAGACGATTGAAGTTCGACAGTGTATTGAATCCACAGTCATAGCAGATGCCCTGCACCGTGTCGGTTGAATCCACAAGTTGACGGGCTGCCATACCGATTCGCACATCCACGATGTAGTCTGACAATGTTCGTCCTGTACGTTTATGGAAAAAGCGAGAAAAGGCAACTGGTGTCATTCCTGTTAAATCCGCTAGTGTCTCCAGACGCACGTCCTCATGGAAATGACTGGAAATATACTCTTGTACTTTTGCTACGCGACGGCTCTCGCTGCGTGTTTCAATGCGGGCAAAAGAAGAGCTGGATAGGGTTCGTGCGTCCTCGGACAGTGACAGGTCATAGAGTAGTTCCAAGAAATCCAGCACGGCACGGAAACCGTGTTGCTGATGTGTCAGCGCATCCAATTGTCGGTTAACCTTCATAATGGTAGGCAATGAAAAGGCAAGACCGCACTGGGCACGCTCTATCATCTTACGGATAGAGTGGAACTGGTTCTTGCCCAGTAAACTTTCCGGCAGCACATCGGAGGTGAACTGTATCGTTATTTCGCGTACATTCGTGCTGGTACACGTCCCCTGCTCCCATACATGTTCCAGGTTCGGACTGGTTATGAGCACCAGGTCGTAGTCGTTGATTACTTCGCTATGGTCACCAACCGTACGCTGTACACCTGCGGCATTAGTTAGAAAGTTAAGTTCATACTCTGGGTGACTGTGAATTGGGAAATCAAAGGACGACTTGTGTCGGTCTGCCAAGTAGAAGCAGTCGCTGTCAGACAGAGGTGTAATCTCTCGCATCACAGGTGTTGTAGTAGAGTCTTGCTGAGTCATAATGATTTGACAATTCAAAATTCAAAGTTCAAAATTATCCTGCCCGTCGTACATTGTTCCTATGCGCTCTATGATTTCCAGGCACATGCGGCCATTATGGTATGGGCATTTCCAGAAGCCGGCATGGTCATCGTCGAGGTTCACTCTGCCATCCTCGTGAATGCTCCAATACCATTCGCCATGCTCGTGGTCGATGAGTCGGTCCTTGATGTACTCCCATAATCGCAATGTCTTGTCGAAAGCCGACTTGTCGCCAAAATGCTGATAGAGATTGAAGAATCCCACGACGGCCTCTGCCTGCACCCACCAATGGCGGTCGCGGTCGAAATGCGAGCCGTCTGGCTCTCCTTCATATATCATGGAGCCGTCTGGTTGCAGCCCTTTCTCGCTCGCCAATGCCACCTCTCTCACTATCGGCTCTACCTTATTTAATATGGCTTTGTCTCCCAGCACGAGCGCGGCTTCGTGCAAGAGCCACGAACATTCTATGTCGTGGCCGTAGCTTTCGGTGGTGCTGCGGCGCGTCCAGTCCATATCGAAGAAGAGGTCGAGGTGATGTGTCTCGGGGTTAAGAATGTGGTCGGTGAAGAGGGAAACCAACCGTTCGACTGCGGCTGAGACCTTTCCGGCATACGCGCTTTCCGGGTTTGTTTCGCGTAACAAACGAAGCAAGTTCGTGTATGGCTCAATGACGTGCAGATGCGTGTTCTGGCTCTTCGGATAGTTCTCGTCCTTGACGGAGAGACGCATGTCCGCGATGGGTTGCCAGTCTCGAGTGCAGGCCTCGATATAGCCTCCGTAATCGTTGTCCCAAGCGTGATGCTCAATGATGTCGAAGAGTTGGACGGCCATCTGCAAAGCCTCCTCGTCTCCTGTCGCTCGGGCGTATTCCGAGAAGCCGTAAAGCATAAAGCCCTGAGCATAGAATTGTTTCTTGGTGTCAAGTGGCTGACCATCCGCCGTGACACTCCAAAACGTACCGCCAAATTCCTTGTCTATGAAATGTGCGAGGATATAATCCTTGGTCAGCCGGGCCGCCTCAAGGCAGGCTCTGTCGTCAAGTACACGGCAGGCTGCACTGAATGTCCATAGCAAGCGGGCATAGAGGATGGCACCGCGCGGAGCATCCGCCTCTATCCGGCCCTCTCCCGTCATCCGTCCAAACCAGCCGCCCCGCTTTGTGTCAAGCATATTGTTGAGCCAGAACGGAAGGATGTTTTGAGTAAGACACTCGTGGACTTCACGACAAAGTGTTCGCAATAAAGTCTCATTTGAAGGAAAAAGGTGACTCTTTTCGGGCATAGTGAAGCGATTTCTATGTTTTCAGGGGACAAAGATAGGAATAGCACGGACTTCGACTTCACTTCATGGGCTGTAGGAATAGCTGCACCTCGCTTAGCAGGGGACAGCAGGCGGAACTGCTGACCTTGACCCTGAGAGCCTGGGCTTCTCTCTCTGGCAAACGGAGCAAACGCCGGGGACCGATGGTGGTGCCGGTGGCGACGACCTCCCATTCCCCCTCTCGTGTGAGGGCTTCGACAGAGAGGCTGTCTATGCGCTGTCCCAATTGGATGGGTTCGCAAAGGCGAAGGCGGTAGAGGGGAACAGGCTCCCGGAACGTCATTGTCAAAGCTGCCTCGCGGACACTGTCGTCCGTCGCCCAATAGGTCTGATTGTCGCCATCCGTCACATTGCGCGCGGCAAAGCCTTTCCGCTCGTTCGTTGCCTCCCACGACTTGATGTCCTTTGCCTCCAACGGCCGACGGAACTCCTTCTGCAGCGCCTCGCCAAAGGCAACCATTCGGGCAGAGTCGATAGGGTGGATGAGCCCTTCCTTCGTCGGCGGGACATTAAGGATGAGGTTCGACCCTCTGCCTACAGAAGTATAATAGATGTCCATCAGTTGCTCGACGGTCTTCACCCTGTCGTCCTCGCTTTCGTGGTAGAACCATCCCGGACGAATGGAGACATCCACCTCGGCAGGCACCCAGTGTGTACCGCCCACGTCGCCGTGCTGGAGGCTGTTCTTGTTGGCGTGTCCGGGGGCAAAGTTGTCGCGGTTGAGGGTCGCCCAGTTGGGGTCGCCCACAAAACCCTTTTCGTTGCCGCACCAGCGGGTGTCGGGACCTCCGTCGCTGAAAATGCAGGCCATCGGTTGCAGCTCGCGAATCAGGCTGTCGGTCGTTGCCCAGTCATAATAGGTGCGGTTGTCGATGGTACGCTTTTCGCGCAAGCCGCCATAGTAGCCGTCGCCGCCGTTCGCCCCGTCCTGCCAGACCTCGAAGATGGGGCCGTACCGGGTAAGCAGTTCCTTCAGCTGGCCTCGGAAGTAGTCGATATAGTCGGGCGAACCGTAGCGCATATCGTGGCGGTCCCAAGGCGAGAGATAGATGCCGAACTTCAAGCCAGCCCTGTTTGCCTCCGCAGCCAGCTCGCCCACGACATCGCCTTTGCCGTCGCGCCATGAGCTTTGAGCCACGCTATAGTCCGTCAGCTGGCTTGGCCAGAGGCTGAAGCCGTCGTGGTGCTTGGCCGTCAGGACGACACCCTTCATGCCCGCAGCCTTCAGCACCTCCACCCACTGGCGGGGGTTGAACTTTGTGGGTTGGAACTCATCGGGCGAAGCATCGCCATAGCCCCATTCCACATCGCGATAAGTGGTTGTGGTGAAGTGGATGAAGGCATACATTTCCATGTCGTGCCAAGCCAACTGGCGCTCCGTCGGCACAGGCCCGTAAGGCGCAGGAGCGATGGATTTCTTTCCGGCACAGCCCGCGTTAAGAAGCGTCAAAGCGGATAGTAAAAGAATAGTTGTCGTTTTCATAATAATGTGTTCTTGCTGCAAAGGTACGCATTTCCGTGCGACTACCCAAGCAAAAGACAGGAAAAGTTTTCGCTTTTGCTTGCGAGGAACAAGATTTTTCCGTAACTTTGCCATCGATATTGATTGAAAATCGAGAGTGCTACTTTTGATTTTGATTGAAAATCACCAGTAGAGGACATCATATTTCGTGGTCTTCTCGATGGTCAGTCGCTCGTAGTCGTAGTTGTCGAGCGTGTCGAGGGCGTAGGTGTAGTCCGTCACCACTTCGAAGAGGGCATTCGTTTCGTCGGTGGAGAGCAGGGGCTGGCTTTGTACGGTACGTCCAAGCATTCCGACCAACTGACGCAGCTCGCCAATCTGCTCCTTTCGCATGCGCTCGTTGACAGCATAACCCTTGATGAGGTAGTCCTTCAGAATCTTACGAGCCCAGATGCAGAAAGCTGTGCCGCGCTTGCTCTTTACACGATAGCCAACGGAAATGACAACATCAAGGTTGTATAGAACAGTCTCTTGCATTTGTGTTTTACCCGTCAAAGCTCCATGTCGAGTGGTGTGTGCAAATTTTGCACATACCTCTTCTTTCTTCAATTCTCCTTCCTTAAATACATTGTTAATATGACGAGTTATCACTGTTCTGTCCTTCTGAAACAGTTCAGCCATCTGAGCTTGCGTAAGCCATACAGTCTCATTCTCCATCCGGACATCAATCTGCGTCTGTCCGTCCTCAGTCTGATAGATTATTATCTTATTCTCCTCCATAGTTCTTGAACTTTCTGCAAAGTTACGACTTTTTCCCATATCTCCGACATCATCTGCAATTTATTTGCAATCGGTACTACAGATGAAACTGCCGCCACACAAACAGAGCCTTGGAAGTCATTCAAAAACTTCCAAGGCTCATATCAATTATTAATTGGGAGCTTCACTCCCCTCACCATTCGTCGTCCCAGACGCTCTGTTCCTTCACGCGGATATCGCCGCCACCTTCGACGTATGAGGCATCATCACCGCCGAGACTCATGCTGCTATTACCACCGAGACTTTGCACGCTGGCATCCATCAAATGCGTCTGGTGTTGCAGCTCCACCACCAGCATTGTGGGACTCATATATGTTTTCTTCTCCATGATTATAATTTACAATTTGACTATTTACAATTTCTTTGATTCTTTAGAACAAAGGCGCGATTGTAGTCGCGGACTCCAATTTATTTATAATTTAGTAGTTTTGCTATTTGAGGACGACTTTGCGGCCATTATTCACATATATTCCCTTCTGGCTGGGCTTTCCACTCAACTTTTTACCATCGAGGGAATACCAGGTGTCATCTTGCTCCCCTCTCCCCGGAGAGGGGTTGGGGGTGAGGCTGTCCGGGTCGTCCTCGTCTCCGAAGTTCAGGACGAAGGCCTTGATTTCGCTAGGGCCGATCGCGGGGCCGCCAACCGTGAGACCGTTGAGCTGGAAGTATGCGCGGCAGGCGTTGATGATCCTGTTGGCAGCAGGATAGTAGAGTTGGTTGTGAGTGCCGAGGTAGAGCACAGACTTGTCGCCGCCAGTGAGTATCACAGATGAGAAGTTGCCGATGAAGTCGGCGTAGGTGGTCGAGACGTTGGCGGTGACATCGCTGATGAGGACGTTAGAGAATACGGGGTTGACGATATTATCTACACTGTTTATCATCTTCGGAACAACTTGGTCGTTGCTTATCTCCCAGCCAGAGCCGAGATAGCCTACAAGAGTTTCGTTGCTCATGCCGTTGGCATTGGTGCCCTGCGCCGTGCCGATAGCCTGCGTGTAGTAGGCACCGTTCAATGTTGCTGTGCCGTTGCGGTAGAAGGTGGCACATCCGCCTCTTACATTGGCGCTGGCGGGCGCATACAGACAGTTGTTGAAGGTGAAGTGCGTGTTGTCGTTGCCCATCGACCATGCAGCGAACGGACACCAGTTGTCGGTGTTGGAGCCGTCGAACGTGCCGTTGAACTTACAGTCGGTGAAGGTGAACGTCTTGCAGTCGCTTTCGATGCGGCCCACGAAGCCGCCGTGCGTGCCGTCACCTACCTTGGTGGCATGGATGGTCACGCTGCTCACGCAGTTTTCGATGGCGTTGTCACCGTATGCACGAGCCACGAATCCTGCGGCGAACATCTGGCTTGACCTAATCTCGCCCATCACCTTCAGGTTCTTGATGACGGCG
>JAFXZK010000085.1 GCA_017541265.1 Bacteroidaceae bacterium
CACTGTACCATTCAGCCGACGGGCTGGTGGTAGTGCCGGCGTAGATTTCTATCCGTTTGAAGTTTCCCACGGATGACTGAAAGACCAGTGTACCGTTCGACTCCATGTCGCCTTTCTCGACATTAATGTGTGTGTCCTTAAAGCCACGAATAGACAGAGTGATTCCGTCCTTATTGAAAACCTCAGCAACTCCATTATAGTTTTTTGTAACATAATGATGGATTTCCATTGCCTGCATGGTGGCATAGTCCCAAACGATGGTCTTCGTACCTGCGTTGGCTGCCAATGTCGTGAACATGACAGCAAAAATAGCGAGTAAATACTTTCTCATTCTACTGTGGATTAGTTTTTGCGAACAAAGTTAAACAGAAATCTTTAAATTACCTTCCACTTTTTGTTAAACTGTGTTAATTTGCGGTTTTTTCCCTTCCCTTGCTTTAGTTAGGGGGAATTTCGGGGTATATTACCTCCCTTTTTTGTTAAACAAAAAAAAGAGGGTGTTTCAAAATAGGCACATCGCTCCGCTTCGAGCGAGGCCTGTAACCGTTCTATTCTCTCCTTGGAGGCAGGTACCACACTCGTGTTCGACACGATGCCGAAGCCGTTTGGTGTCAGTACCAGATCGAGCGAAGGGATAGCGTTCAAAAATGCGTGGTCGGCCACGATTTTTGAAAGTGAAGAATGAAGAGTGAAGAATTTCTTGCGTCCCTACGATGGCAAGCGACAAGGCCGAGCGGCTACTGCTATTCATCATTTGATGGAGCGGAATTTTTATTAGACGAGACCAGCTTTGCGTCGCGGTTCTCGTCCAATGTGGTCAGCATGATAAACGGACAATCCAGCTTCACGTCCTGCCATCCGTTATACCTTATTATTATATAATGGACGGTGAAGAGCAGGTCGAGATACGGTTTCTGGAGGGCCTGGGCGATGGTGTACAGCTCACGTTTGTCGCTACCGCTGTTGTTGCTCTGGCTCTTGCCAGGCACAGAACCCACAAGGTTCGAATGAACGCGCATCGTGAAGTACACCGTAATTACCCTACCGCCATACGGTATAACAGCGACCGCCACACGGTAGTCTGACTACCGCGAGGGTGTGTCAAAATGACACACCCTCTTATTGCGTTTATGGGTAATGGAGGTAACTATCATCTGTTGCGGCAAAGGAAAGAATCGTCCTGCAATAGAGGGGAGTGGGTCGTGAAATTTTCCCGATTCTGACCCGTTTTCCTGGGCTTATTTGGAGCCGGACTGTGCCGCGGACGAAAATATCGCGATTTTGGGCGATTTACTATGTGGCTGTGCCTCACAGACTTAACACGACTGGCCGTCGTAAACTTTATGGAAAAAGAGGCAAAACAGCCTGTTGCAGGCCCCATCGTAGGCTGCGGAAATGCCTATCTCCGCCTGCTAAGTTGGCAAACTTCGCCTGTTAAGTTGACAAACTTCGCTGCCGGCGTTCAGATTTTCTCCATTTCGAACGACCCAATTACGCGTTTTTCCAAAATCTTTACAAAATTTTGCGTCGATTCGCGAACTACAGTTTGTAAAGGATTTGAATGTGTTTCTTGTGTTGTCATTTCAGGAGTTTATGAGTCGGCAACTTACAAGTTTTGGCATTTTTCTCACGGATTTATGATGTATTTCCCATTTTTTTCTTAACTTTGCACTTCGAAGAAGTGACAATATATGAACTACAACCTGATAGCTGAGCGAACTGGACTCAAGGAGAAATATGTGCGGCAAGTCGTGGATTTGCTGCAGGAAGGAGCTACTGTGCCCTTCATCAGCCGCTACCGCAAGGAAGCAACGGGCGGAATGACGGATGTGGAGGTGGCCCATGTGGCTGCAGAGCTCGATAATGTGACCGAGCTGGAGCACCGCAAGGAGTTCATTCTCACTACCATAGAGGCTCAAGGAAAGCTCACACCTGAACTTCGCGAAAGGATAGAAGCGTGTTGGGACGCGACAACGCTGGAGGACATCTACCTGCCATACAAGCAGAAACGCCGCACACGCGCTCAGGTGGCTCGTGAAGCAGGCTTGGAACCTCTGGCAGACGCCATTATGAAGCAGTCGCCAAATGTGACTTTAGCACAACTGGTTGCCAAAGTCTCCCCTTTAAGGGGAGATTTAGAGGGGTCTGTTCAAGGTGCCAAAGACATCATCGCGGAACGTGTGAGCGAGGACGAACGCGCCCGTCAGACCCTCCGCACGACTTTCTCGATTCATGCCGTGATACGCAGCAAAGTCATCAAAGGCAAGGATGCCGAGGGGCAGAACTATCGCGATTACTTCGACTGGCAAGAGCCTCTGAAGCGCTGCTCCAGCCATCGGTTGCTGGCAATGCGTCGAGGCGAGGCTGAAGGCATCTTGCGCGTTTCGATTTGTGTTGATGATGAGCCTGCAATGGAGCGTGTCGCCCGCCAGTTCGTTCGTGGCAACAACGAGTGCAGCAAGGCTGTTCAGGAAGCTGTCGAGGACGGCTACAAGCGACTCCTCGAGCCAAGCATCAGCAATGAATTTGGTGCCTCGTCGAAGCAGAAAGCCGACGAGGAAGCCATCCGCATCTTTGTCCGCAACCTGGAGCAACTGCTGATGGCGTCGCCCCTCGGACAGAAGCGCGTAATGGCTATCGACCCTGGCTTCCGTACCGGATGCAAGGTGGTTTGCCTGGACGCAGAAGGTAATCTGCTTCATCATGATGTTATCTTCCCCCACCCTCCTCGCGCCGAACGGGTCAAAGCAATGTTGACCGTGCAGACACTCGTCGAGAAGTATGGCGTACAGGCCATCAGCATCGGCAACGGAACTGCTGGTCGCGAGACAGAGGACTTCGTCCGGCATCTTGATTTGCCTGATAATGTGGAGGTTTACAGCGTGAGTGAGGACGGGGCGAGCATCTACAGCGCAAGCGATATTGCACGCGAAGAGTTCCCCAACGAAGACGTGACCGTCCGGGGAGCGGTAAGCATCGGGCGTCGCCTGATGGATCCTTTGGCTGAACTTGTCAAGATAGACCCGTCGAGCATCGGCGTTGGGCAGTATCAGAAGGACGTGAATCAGACGGCACTTCGCAAGAGCCTCGAGGAAACGGTGGTCAGCTGCGTGAATCGCGTGGGCGTGAATCTCAACACGGCTTCGCAGTGGCTCCTCACATACGTCAGCGGCTTGGGACCTTCTTTGGCACAGAACATCGTCCGCTATCGCCGCGAGAACGGACCTTTCCGCTCACGTCGGGAACTGATGAAGGTGCCTCGTCTTGGAGCAAAAGCCTTCGAGCAGTCGGCTGGCTTCCTGCGTATCAAGGGCGGCAAAGAGCCGCTCGACAATAGCGCAGTCCATCCTGAACGCTACGAGCTGGTAGAGCAAATGGCTCACGACCAAAAGTGTTCCGTGGCAGAACTCATGGCTAATAAGTCATTGAGAGACAACATAGATATCCAACATTATGTAAGTAATGATGTAGGTTTGCCCACGCTTCGCGACATCATGCAGGAGCTTGATAAGCCAGGTCTCGACCCTCGTCAGCCGCTACAGGCTTTTGCCTTCGACGAGACGGTTCACGACATCAGCGACCTTCGCGAGGGAATGGTGTTGCCGGGTATTGTGACAAACATCACAAACTTTGGTGCTTTCGTTGATATTGGCGTACATGAGAAAGGATTGGTACACGTCTCGCAGCTTGCCGACCACTTCGTCAAAGACCCCACAACCGTTGTGAGCCTCCAGCAGCACGTCATGGTCTGCGTCGTCGGCATTGACTTGCAAAGGCAACGGATTTCGCTGAGCATGAAGCAGACCCCTTCTAACTCCCCCTCCGTAGGGAGTAATTAAATGGTAAATGGTAAATGATTAAATGGTAAATGCAAGGTGGCAAAGGATAAGACAGTATATGTTTGCGACTATTGCGGACAGGAAAGCGTGAAGTGGATGGGCAAATGCCCTGCCTGCAACCGCTGGGGCACGATGAAGGAGATGAAGGTCCAAGCCTCCCCCATCCCCTCCAAAGGAGGGGTGAACCGTCTGAGCTTAACCCCCTCTCCTTTGGAGAGGGCCGGGGAGAGGCTACTTCTTCACGATATTGAGGCTGGTGCTGAGCCTCGCATGGATATGGGTGATGAAGAACTGAACCGTGTGCTTGGCGGAGGCTTGGTGCCGGGAAGCCTTGTGTTGCTTGGCGGAGAACCAGGCATCGGAAAGAGCACCTTGACCCTGCAGACCGTGCTTCGTTTGCAAGACCGACGCATCCTCTACATCAGTGGAGAAGAGAGTGCAAGGCAAATAAAACTTCGTGCGGACAGGCTCGGACCAACGAATGAGGGACTATATGTGCTTTGCGAGACATCACTCGAAAAGATATTTCAGCACATCGAGGAGATGCAGCCCGACCTCGTTGTCATAGATTCCATACAGACAATACAGACAGAAACGGTCGAGTCGTCGGCTGGTTCGTTGGCACAGATAAGGGAGTGTGCAGCGGCTTTGCTCAGGTATGCAAAGAGCGGAGGCGTGTCCATCCTGCTCATCGGTCATATAAACAAGGAAGGCTCGCTTGCTGGACCTAAAGTCCTGGAGCACATCGTGGATGTCGTCCTGCAGTTCGAGGGCGACCAGCATCACCTTTACCGCATCTTGCGAAGCATCAAGAACAGATTCGGAAGCACAAGTGAGTTGGGCATTTATGAGATGTGCCACGATGGGCTTCGGCAGGTTAGCAACCCCAGCGAGCTGCTCCTGACGGATAATCGCGAAGGGCTTTCCGGCGTTGCCATATCCTGTTCCATCGAAGGCGTGCGGCCTTTCCTCATCGAGACACAGGCTTTGGTCAGCACGGCAGCCTACGGAACTGCCCAGCGTAGCACGACAGGCTTCGACGGACGGCGACTGAACATGCTCCTCGCGGTACTGGAGAAGCGCGTCGGCTTCAAGCTTGCCCAAAAGGATGTCTTCCTCAACATAGCGGGAGGCTTGCGCGTCACCGACCCCGCAATAGACCTGAGCGTCGTGGCAGCGGTGCTTTCGAGCAATGGCGATATGCCCATAGAAGGTGATGTCTGCATGGCGGGCGAAGTGGGATTGAGCGGCGAGATACGCCCCGTCTCACGCATAGAGCAACGCATCACCGAGGCACAGAAGCTTGGCTTCCGTCGCATCCTCATCCCGTCGCATAACATGAAAGGACTCAACCCGAAGAAATACGACATCGAACTGGTGCCTGTGCGGCGGGTCGTTGAAGCTGTGAGGGAGCTGTTTGGTTAAGACTTGTTCTGGCGGATTTGCAATCCGCCAGTAAAGAATATAAGCATTTGTAATGCGATACAAACATTATGTCGGGATTATAAATCCCTATAATCATAACGGTTGGATTGCAAATCCGACCGAACAAATGGTAAATAGTTAAATGGTAAACAGATTAGATGTTTAGTGTATATTTCGTAGCTTTCTGCCTGGTGTTCATGATATGGGCACTCATTGCAGACCGACTGAAGCCGGGACTAATTTTGTTCTCGTGCGTCGTGATGATGCTTTGTGCTGGCATCCTCAGCCCAAAGGAGTGTCTGGAAGGCTTCTCCAACAAAGGTATGATTACCGTTGCCCTGCTCTTCCTCGTCAGCGAGGGTGTGCGAAGGAGCGGCATATTGGAGCGTATCATCCTGAACCTTTTGCCCAAGAAGAAGACCTCAGTTACAAGGGCCAATGCAAAGCTCCTGCCCACCATTGCCGCCTTGTCCGCCTTCCTCAACAACACGCCTGTGGTCGTCATCTTTGCCCCCATCATCAAGAATTGGGCAAGGAAGGTCGGCCTCTCGCACACGAAGTTCCTCATCCCGCTGAGCTATGCAACCGTCTTGGGTGGCATCTGCACCTTGATTGGCACAAGCACCAACCTTGTCGTGGACGGCCTCATTCAGGAATCAGGCAGAGAGGGCATGAGCATGTTCGAGCTTGGCAAGGTGGGCATCATCATCTGCGTGGCCGGCCTCGCGTACCTTATATTTTATAGTCACTATCTCTTGCCCGACAGTCGCGAAGGTGAAGTGGAAGAAGACGAGAAGGCAGAGGGCGTGCATCGCGTGGAGGTCGTGCTGCGAAGCCGCTTCAAAGGACTTGGGCAGAGCCTCCGCGAGTTCGACTTCTACCGCCAATACGGCGCAACCGTCCGCTCCATCCGCAGAGGCGGTGTGTTGCTCAGCGGCGACTGGATGAACATGCCTCTCGAGAACCACGACACGCTCCTGCTCGACACGGACGACAAGTTCGTGCAGGCTTACCATGAATCTTCTGCATTTCTTATTTCCAGTTACGATGCCGACAACCAGCCACTCAACCACAAGAAACGCTACCTTGCCCTGTTCCTGCTTGCTTTTATGATAATCGGCGCAACTGTGGGCGAGCTGCCTTTCGTCAGAGAATTGGTGCCAGGCTTTAGGTTCGATATGTTCTTCTTTGTCTGTGTCACAACGGTCATCATGGCTTGGGCAAAGATATTCAATCCTCGCCGATACAGCAAGTACGTTAGCTGGGACGTGCTTGTCACCATCGCCTGTGCCTTTGCCATCTCGAAGGGGATGCAAAACTCAGGCTTTGCCGACCAGATAGCCGACCTCATCATTGCCTGTGCCGATGCTATCGGACAAACCGAGCACGGTCCCTACGCCATGTTGGCAATACAGTTCCTCATCACCAACCTCTTCACCGAGCTTATTACCAACAATGCCGCCGCTGCGCTCTCCTTCCCTCTGGCTCTGGCAGTGGCAGAGAAGCTGGGTGTTGACCCGATGCCCTTCTTTATCTGCATCTGCGTGGCAGCCTCAGCAGCTTTCAGCACCCCCATCGGCTATCAGACGAACCTGCTCGTGCAAGGCATTGGCGGCTATCGCTTCACCGACTACACAAAGGTCGGTCTGCCCCTGAACATCATCGTATTCATAATTAGCGTCTTTATAATTCCAATAATATGGCCAATAAAGTAATATACCCTATTTTCGACAAGATGATGAGCCGCGAGGACAAAGAGGCGCTGCTACATCAGCGAGGCATTATGATATGGATGACAGGCTTGAGCGGCAGCGGCAAGAGCACCGTTGCCTGTGGCGTGGAGCGCGAACTCCACAGGCGTGGCATCCTCTGTCGCATCCTCGACGGCGACAACATCCGCACAGGCATTAACTCCAACCTCAGCTTCTCCGCAGAAGACCGACGCGAGAACATACGCCGCATCGCAGAGATAGGCAAGCTATTCGTTGAGACGGGTATTGTCACCATCGCTTGCTTTGTGTCGCCCACAAATGAATTGCGGCAGATGGCACGCGACATCATCGGCGACAAAGACTTCCGCGAAGTTTATATCGCCACGCCTCTCGATGAGTGCGAACGCAGAGACGTGAAAGGCCTCTATGCCCGCGCCCGCCGTGGAGAGGTCAAGGATTTCACTGGCATCAGCGCTCCGTTTGAAGCTCCAACACACCCTGACCTCAGCCTCGATACAAGCCAGATGACGCTCAAAGAGGAAGTGGAGGCAGTAGTGAAATTAATTACATGCGAATAACATGAAAGAAATGATATTAAGCACAGTCCTTGCTTATTCGATATTATAGTAACTTTGTTGTTGATTATTATAAAAGAGATAAAAATATGAAGCGTTTTCTTTTAGTTGCCAGCATACTTCTTAGTCATTCTTTTGCTATGCAAGCACAAGTGGAAACACCTACAATGGGCTGGAGTTCGTGGAACACTTTTGCCGTTAACATCTCGGAAGACATCATCAAAGGACAAGCTGATGCCATGGTCTCTCAGGGTCTGAAGGATGTTGGTTACCAGTACATCAACATCGACGACGGCTTTCAGTATGGTCGCACATCGGATGGAAAGGTTCGCATACATCCGACTCGTTTCCCAAATGGGCTAAAGGTGGTGAGCGACTACATCCATTCCAAAGGATTGAAGGCTGGCATTTACAGCGATGCCGGAGACTGCACTTGCGGCAGTCTCAACAATGGCGACACACAGAACACAAATGTGGGCTTCTATGGATATGAGCAAGTTGATGCCGATTACTACTTCAACGAGCTGGAGTTCGACTTCATCAAGGTCGATTACTGCGGCGGCAATCATGCAGGGCTCAACGAGCAGGAGCAATACACCGCCATCCATAATGCAATCGTGAACACAGGCAAGGACGTTCGCTACAATCTGTGCCGATGGGCTTATCCCGGAACTTGGTGTCACGACATTTCTACCTCCTGGCGAACGACGGGCGACATCTACGACGGTTGGGAGTCCGTGAAGGGCATCATCAATGAGAACCTCTACCTCTCGGCCTATTGCTACGACGGCTGCTACAACGACATGGACATGCTGGAAGTGGGACGCTCGATGTCGGAAGAGGAAGACAAGACGCACTTCGGCATGTGGTGCATCATGTCAAGCCCACTGCTCATCGGCTGCAACATGGCAACGCTCAGAGAACGCCCTCTCGCGCTCCTGAAGAACGAGGAACTCATTGCCCTGAACCAAGACCCGCTGGGACTGCAGGCGTACGTCGTGCAGCACATCGGTGAGACTTACGTTCTCGCGAAGGACATCCTCTCGCTGCACGGCAAAACAAGGGCTGTGGCACTCTACAACCCTTCCGACAGAGAGGAAGAGATGTGCATCAGCTTCAGCGAAGTTGACCTGGGTGGTCAGGTCATGGTGCGCGACCTCTTCGAGCACGAAGACATGGGAACGATGGAAGGAGCGCTGACAGTTGTCGTGCCGCCTCATGGCACCCGCATCTACAAGCTTCAGGCAGAGACGCGGTTGGAGCGTTACATCTATGAGGCAGAGACGGCCTTCCTGCACGACTATCAGGAGATATACAACAACCAAGCTGTTGGTTCGGCAATCTACGAAAAGAACTCATCAGCCAGCGGAGGTACTTTCGTTAGTTGGTTAGGAGGAAAGAGGAGCAACTCGCTCCTGTGGAAAGATGTTTATGTGATAGAAGAAGCTGACTATACGGTTCACATCTGCGGCGCATCAGGTGAGAGCCGTTCCCTTGCCGTCGTACTGAATGGCGAAAAGGTTGGCAACGTCAGCATGATGACAAACAACTGGAACACTTTCAAGGAGTACACCAAGACACTCCACCTCAACGCAGGCTCCAACAGCATCGAGCTTTACAATGAAAGCGGATGGATGCCGAACATCGACTATATGAGCATCGAGAAGGCGGGCGAGAATACCATCATGACTCGTCGATTGGAAGAGACAGTCAAGCAGCTGGAGGTGATGGCTCGCAACATGCTTCTGCCCGACAAACTGCGACAGAACATCGAGACGCTGCTGGCAAGGGCAACATCAGGGAACCTCACAAACAATCAGATAAAGTCGCTGCTCACCCAAACCCAAAACATGCAGAACACCATCAAGGATATTATGCCACTCTGCGAGGAATACCATTTTTGGAGGAGCTATGCCGACAAGAATGTGGCTGTAAGCCTGGAGTCAACGCCTCTGGAAACGCTCCTGTCAAGGATAGAAAGCAGCAGGAAAGCATTCTCGAACGCCACGGCTGAAACAGCTGTGACCAACGCACTGAAGACTCTGAAGAATGCAGTAACCACATATCTGAAAGCAGATGGTGCCGCACCAAGGGAAGGAGAGTACCTCGACATGACGCTCTTCATCGCCAACTATGACTTCTCCACAAAAGACGGATGGGAAGGCGAACCTACCTATCGCAATGGATGTGGCGAGGAGTACAACAAGGCATTCGACCTCTACCAGACGCTCACGGACATGAAGCCAGGCGTTTATGTTGTGAAGTGTAACGCGCTATTCCGTCCTAAGGGAAATGACGGTGGAGCTGCCTATAGAGCAGGAACGGAAAACATTAAGGCTTACCTATATGTGAACAACAAGCAAGTGAAGGTGAAGTCGCTCTACTCGGAAGATTGGCCTGACGCATCATCATTTGGCTCTGTTGACAATCAGAATGGTTATCCGCATAGCATGCGAGCTGCAGGCATTCGTTTTGCAGAGGGATGCTACCAGAACAGCATAAAATACACGCTTTCCCAGACGGGAACGCTTCGTTTTGGACTTAAATGCAGCAGCTATACCGGCGCCCAATGGTGTTGCTTCGACAACTTTGCACTTTACTACCAAGCCCTACCCGACTTTTACGACGGAATAAACAGCCTCAAAGCAGATCCCTCTCCGAGTAGAGGAGAGACATACGACCTGCAAGGTCGCAAAGTACCGAATGACAAGAAGACAAAGGGAATTGTGATTAGTGAAGGGAAGAAAGTGCTGCGCTAACAATTGCTTTCCCCCTCCACATAGCTCTCCAGGAAGAACTGTTCGCCGTCATAGACAGCGTATGTGAACTGCGTAACCCAGTCGCCAAGGATGATGACACGAGTCTGGCGGTTGAGGGCAAGGTCGAGTTCTATGTGCCGATGCCCAAAAACGAAGAAGTTCACATCGGGATGCTCTTTCAGATATTGCTTGGCAAAGAGTACGAGCGGCTCTTTGTCCTCGCCCTGATAAGGCGGTTCTTTACCATTTGCATCTTCACAGTTATCAGGGCAATGCTTCAAGCGGCTGTGCTTTGCCCAATTTAGGCCGAACTTCATGCCGAAGTAAGGATGCAGCCAACGGAAAGCCCACTGGCAAGCCTTGTTGTGGAAGATGCCACGGATAAAGCGGAACTTCCAGTCTGTATCTCCAAGCCCATCACCATGAGCAAGATAGAATGTCTGGTCGCCTATCTCCAAGGTAAGGGCGGTGTGATGAAGAATCATTCCACATTCCTTCTCAAGATAGTCGAGGCACCAGATGTCGTGATTGCCCGTGAAGTAATGCACCTCGATGCCCATATCCGTCAGTTCGCTGACCTTTCCAAGGAAGCGGGTAAAGCCTTTCGGCACAACCGTTTGGTACTCGAACCAGAAGTCGAACATGTCGCCAAGCATGTAGATGGCTCCTGCCTTGCCCTTTATTTCGTCGAGGAAGCGCACCAAACGCCGTTCTTGCTCACGGCGGTGTGGAACGGCAAGACAGCCCAAATGGGCATCACTTATAAAGTAAACAGGTTTCAACTTTGATTTTTTTATAATAATGAATAATTATAGGAACCCAAGCTCCATCTTTGCTTCTTCGCTCATCATATCCTTATCCCATTCGGGTTCGAAGACGAGGTTAACCTCAACCTTATCGAGGCCGGTGATGGTCTCAAGCTTCTGCCGCACATCCTCCACGATAAAGTCAGCTGCAGGACAGTTGGGCGCGGTGAGAGTCATGTCGACACTCAACGCCGTATTGTCTTCGCTAAGTTCGATGCGATAGATGAGTCCGAGGTCATATATGTTGACAGGTATTTCCGGGTCATAGACTGTCTTTAACACTTCGATGACCCGCTCCTGCATGACTAATTCAGGGTTCGTATCTCCTTCGCCTTTGGAGAGGATTGGGATGAGGTTAGAGTTTTCCATCTTCTTGATAACTGTAATAGTCATTGCCTGCAAAGATAACATGGTCCACGAAGCGGATATTGACTGCCTTGCAGGCTTCGGCAGCTTTCCTGGTGAGGTTGTCGTCTTCGCGGCTTGGATTAGTTCTACCGCTTGGATGGTTATGGCAGAGCACGACGGCAACAGCTTGTCCCAAAAGGGCTTCTCGCAGAAGACAGCGTACATCAACCGAAGTACCTGCTATGCCGCCCCTGCTAAGCAGGACAGAGCCTTTGACCTTCATCCCTTGGTCGAGAAGCAACAAATGACATTCTTCGACGGTAAGGTCTTGCATTCGCGGCTTAAAGTACTCGAAGGCATCGGCGGAGGTATTGATGTGCATACGCTCTGGAAGGTTTTCCTTCAGGCGCTGGTTGGCAAGCTGACAGGCAGCAACGATGGTCACAGCCTTTGCCTCGCCTATGCCGTCGTAGCGCATCAAGTCCTTGACGGAAGCCTTGCCCAGAGACATCAGGCTGTCCCCATAATCGGAGAGTATAGTGCGCATGACATCTACTGCCGACTTGCCATGCACGCCACTACCAATGAGTATAGCCAGCAGTTCAGCCTTGCTCAGCGTTTCTGCACCGTTTGCAAGCAGCCTTTCTCTGGGGCGGTCTTCAGGAGCCCAGTTCTTGATTGTCTTCACCTTTTAACTTTTTAACCTTTTCACCTTTTAATTGTAGAAGTTATTTTTGAAGGCTTGCAGTTCCTCGTTTTTGCCACAGACGCAACGGAGCCACCAGGCTCGGATGAATCCTGTGCCATAGCCGATGAGTTGGATGAAGCTTGCCCAGATGGAGAGGAAGCCTATCTTTAGGCTTTTGTTTCGGATGGAGCTGTCCATGAAGACGAGCAATGAGAAAAGGAGCAGCGGAAGCAGGAACAATAACATTCCGAAGACGCCACCAATGATGCAAAACATCGGGCCGTTGACGCAAGTATATGGAGGTATCCTAAGCAATGCGACGAAGCCTAACAGAGCCAAGAGCAGGAACAGGAGGGCAAAGAGCAGGCAGGCGAAGGTACCGACGGTGAAAAGCATCGGCAAGAGATGCACAAACTTCAGGCTGCCTGGATGACGCTTCATCAGGTTGATACGGGCTATTCCTGAGTTGTGTACCTGTTTGAAGAACTTCCTAAAGTCCGTCCTGCGCTTGTGCCAAACCCATGCTTCGGGAAAGAGTCGGCAGTTTGCTCCGCTCTCGTAGATACGGATGCTCAGATCTATGTCTTCGCCGAAACGCATCGACGAGAAGCCGCCCAGTTGTCGGAAGAGGCTGCGACGAATGCCAAGGTTGAAGGAGCGCGGATAGAACTTCTTGTCCATCTGCTTCTTGCCGCCTCGGATGCCGCCCGTCGTCAGAAACGATGTCATGCTGTAGCTGATGGCTTTCTGCACAGGGGTGAAGCTGTCGTGTGCCTTGTCCGGCCCGCCCCAGGCAGAGACTCCCTCTAACTCCCCCTTAATGGGGAGAACATTATCTGAAAGTTCATCTTCGACGGCTTGCAGATAACCTGGAGGCAGGACGCAATCGCTGTCGAGGAAGATGAGCCACTCGCCCTGGCTGTGCTCTGCACCGTAGTTTCTCGTTTGCCCCGGGCCGCTGTTCTCCTTCATGTAGTAGCGGAGCGGCAGCTTCCCGGCATAGCGGCGCACGACTTCTTCGCAGGGCAGGCTGGAACCATCCTCCACGATGATAACCTCCATGTCCTTGTACGTCTGCAGCGTCAGGCTCTGGAGCAGTTCATCCACCTCGTCGGGACGATTATATACGGGAACTATGATTGAGTACTTCATGTTATTTATTAATAAGGAAGATGGCTGGCATTTTACTCAGGTCGGGAAGCTGTGTGTTCTTCCATTCCGAGATGCGGAGGGTGCGGATGTATTCGTCTTTGGTTGTGATGCCGGCGGCGATGCAGAGGCGTGTTTGGGGGCGCAGGGCGGAAAGGAGCGCCTGGAACATCTTCTGGTTGCGATAGGGTGTCTCGATGAAGAGTTGCGTCTGCCCTTCCGTCCAAGCTCGCGTTTCGAGAGCTTTCAGGCGTTTGGCGCGGTCGGCTGGGTCAACAGGCAGATAGCCGTTGAAGGCAAAGCTTTGTCCACCCAGACCGCTGCTCATCACAGCCATAATCATGCTGTTAGGCCCTACCAGAGGAACGACCCGCAAGCCTTCCCTTTGGGCTATGGCGACAATGTCTGCTCCCGGGTCGGCAACAGCCGGACAACCTGCCTCGCTGATGACGCCGACGGGTTTACCTTCCCGAAGAGGTTGCAAGTTTTGGCTGAAAAGCTTCTCGTCTGCATGTTTGCCCATCTCGTAGAAGGTGCAGTCATCTATGGGGAACTCGCGGTCGGTCTTTCGTAGGAAGCGACGGGCAGAGCGGATGTCCTCCACAATGAAATGTCTGATGCCCATGATGACCTCGTGGTTGTACGCAGGCAAGACTTGCTCTATAGGCGTCTCGCCCAGCGTCACAGGGATTAAGTATAATGCCGACTTCATCATATTGCGTCTTTACAAACTACACAAATTCTTATATGATTATCAGCTATCGTACCACAGAAAGAATGTCGTAACGGGAAACAACAGTCGGTCCCAGTCATAAGTCCCTGTTCTTGTCATCATAAGTACACGTTCTTATTACCATAAGTACACGTTCTTATCGCCATAAGTACAGGGACTTTTTATGCTCTCTGCCAGACATCTGGAAATCAGGAACTTTTCTCCAGTGTTTTATCGTCCTTCTTGGATGCTCTAGTACCAAGGCGCGATTGTAGTCGCGGGACCGGGCTTTCTGCGTCTCTAAAGCTTTTGGGTGGTACGATAACGGATAGTTATTTTATATTATACTGTTCAATATCTCGTTGGGGGCGAGAAGTTGCTGTTCGCCCGTTGTCATATTCTTGAGCATGACCTTTCCAGCGGCCATCTCTGTCTCGCCGGTCATGGCGACGAAGGGGATGCTCTTCTGGTTGGCGTACTGCATCTGCTTCTTCATCTTGGCAGCATCAGGATAGATTTCGCAGCGGATGCCTTGTGCCCGTAGCTTGGCGATGACGGGAAGCGAGTAGGCCGTTTCCTTCTTGCCGAAGTTGATGAAGAGCACCTGTGTGGTTGTCGTGACGGCTTCGGGATAGAGGTCGAGTTGGTTCAGTACGTCATAGATGCGGTCGGCACCAAAGCTGATGCCCACGCCGCTTAAGCCTGGCATACCGAAGATGCCGGTCAGGTTGTCGTAGCGTCCACCGCCTGTAATGCTGCCGATCTCCACGTCCAGAGCCTTCACCTCGAAGATGCAGCCAGTGTAATAGTTCAGACCGCGGGCCAAAGTAAGGTCGAGTTCTATCTGATTATTCAGAGTATTCTGATTATTCAGAGTATTCAGAACCAGCTCCACTTCATCAATGCCCTTCTGCCCTATCTCGCTGCCTGCAAGTGCCTCTCGCATGGTAACTATCTTCTCGGCGTTCGTGCCGCTGAGGTTGATGATGGGTTGGAGCTTCTGGATGGCTTCTTCGCTGATGCCGTCCTGCCGCAGTTCTTCATTGACTGCATCGAGACCAATCTTGTCGAGCTTGTCAATGGCAACGGTGATGTCCACAATTTTGTCCGCTTCGCCAATCATCTCGGCAATGCCGCTTAGTATCTTGCGGTTGTTTATCTTGATGCAAACACGAATACCAAAGCGGCGGAACACTTCGTCGATGATTTGCATCAGTTCCACCTCGCAGAGCAACGAGTCGCTGCCCACGACGTCGGCGTCGCATTGATAGAACTCGCGGTAGCGTCCCTTCTGCGGACGGTCAGCACGCCAAACAGGCTGAATCTGATAGCGGCGGAACGGCAGCGCCAGTTCCTCGCGGTGCTGCACGACGTAGCGGGCAAAGGGCACGGTCAGGTCGTAGCGAAGCCCTTTCTCACAAAGCTGGGCAGCGAGATGACCTGTTGCGCCAGCGGCGAGGTCGTCGGGAGTGATGCCGCGCAGAAAGTCGCCGCTGTTCAGAATCTTGAAGAGCAGTTTGTCGCCCTCCTCGCCGTATTTGCCCATGAGGGTGGAAAGATTCTCCATGGCAGGCGTTTCTATCTGCTCGAAGCCGTAGAGGGAATAAACCTCGCGAATGGTATTGAAGATGTAGTTGCGCCGCGACATCTCCTGTGGGCCGAAGTCGCGTGTGCCTTTTGGTATGCTTGGTTTCTGTGCCATATATGTAGATATTACAATGTGCGATTTGACTGTTTTAAGTTGCAAATATACAATTAAAATTCGACATGGCAAAATAAAGGGTATAAGTTTTTAACCTTGCTCTGTAATTGCCTTGAAATATCCAACGCTTTCTGCAATGCCGATGAAAGGGTCGTTCATGTCCTTTTCATATTCAAGGCTTACTGAGCCTTTGTAGCCCACTTTGCGAAGCATTTTGACGAAAGCAGGAAAGTCGATGATGCCACGGCCAAGCTCGATGGCATGTCCTTCTTTTGTGGGAGCTGTGACGTCCTTGAGATGGATGTCGAAAACGCGCTTCGCATAACGCTTCAAGTCGCGAATCGAGTCACTGCCATAACGCAGGTTATGCCCGATGTCGAGACACATGCCAAGTCGTGGGTCGCGGTCTTTTACATCGTTCCAGATAGAGGTTGCATCGGGATAGAGTGTCATGTCGGGACCATGCAAGTGGATAGCATAGCGAATGTTTGTCTCTTTGACCTTCTGCTCCACACGGTCGAGCACCTCGTAATTGGGTGTCGTATCGCCCCAAACTCCAGGAACGCCAACAATAAGGTCAACACCTACTCGCTGGGCGTATGCGAAGGCCTTGTCAACAGCCGCAACGTCTTTCATGTATATCGGGCCGACAGCATAGCCGATGACGTTTGCTGCTTCAAGTTTTGCCTTGAAGGCTGCAATCTGTTCCGCATCGGCATCAAGGGGTAAGTGAAAATCCTTGATGCAGAGATAGTGCACATCTATCTTCTTCATGAATGCAAGCGTGGTGTCGAGGTCAAACTTAACAAAGGTATAGCCTGCCATGCCAAGATGGAAGGAAGTACCTTCTGACCTATCCCGTGAAGAGGATGTTTTAATCGTTGAGTTATCGCTTTTGGGGGAAGTCTGCCCAAAAGCATCGAAAGGAATTACCAGCAATGCGGTGCCTGCCAAACTGCTGCGAAGAAATGTCCTGCGATTAACCATATTCTGAACCATTTATTATGAATGATGCACAAAGTTAATGTTTTTTCTCCAATAAATCAGCATTCTTCTTTTATAATTCTTAATTTAATCGTATCTTTGCAAAAAAAGAGAACCATGAACACGCATAAAACTTATGTAGCCTACGATGCAACAGGCGTACTTGACCATGTAAATAGCAACCTTCGGACCTTCAAGCAACTGCATGCCTGGCAGCGGATGCATCCAGATCGTTTCCACTTTCTGAACATGGACGTGATCAACTTCTCGTCCGAACACGATGACCTCGTTGACAGCACTGTCAAGAATTGGCTCCTTAGCGTCATGGAAAAGGCCGACAACCTATTGGTACTTGTTTCTCCTGTCACAAATGTGGAGAGTCCCATCCTTAACTGGCAAATAAGCAAAGCCGTCAACCGATTTCATTTGCCGGTCATCATTGCCTACGTTGGAAAGCAACAGCTTAATGACAATGCCGTAGAGGATAATTGGAGCCGCCTGCCTAACAAGATACGCAAGTACATCGGCCGCGACTCGGCCCGCATGTGCCACATTCCTCTTACGCAAGACAAGCTTGAACGCGCCCTCGGCACATTCTCCGTCGGCGCACAGACATATCCCTGGAACTCAACAACAATTTTTTAAGACAGACAATGAACGGACAATACATTGAACGCATTGAGATAGAAGCTCTCTGGAACGGGCGCAAGCACATCCGCTGGGACTTGCAGCCAGGTGTCAACATCCTGAGCGGTGTCAATGGTGTGGGCAAGAGCACGATACTCAATCGTGTCATCATGCACCTCCTTGACATTAACAAAGAAGGACGCAAAAACGATGGTGTTCACCTCACATTCTTCCCCAAAGATGCGAAGTCTGTAGATTTCAATGTCATACGTTCCTTCGACCGGCCTATCCTTTCGAGCGACCTGATGAACAAGCTCACGGACACACAAATGCAGACAGAGCTTGATGTGCACATCTATCATCTTCAGCGCAAGTGGCTTGACTATCAAGTCAACCTGTCAAACCGCATGGTGGAACTCTTCACGAGCCAAGACCCGGAAGCCCCGGAGAAAGTGCGAGAGCTGGCAAACAAGAAGTCTCACTTTCAGGACATCGTGGACGACCTCTTCCGCGAGACAGGCAAGACCATCAAGCGCGACCAGAACGAACTATATTTTGACAACTACGGCGAGACCATCTCCTGCTACAAGCTTTCTTCGGGTGAAAAACAGATGCTCATCATCCTGCTCACCGTCTTGGTGCAAGACAATAAGCCATTTGTTCTCTTTATGGACGAGCCGGAAGTCAGCCTTCACGTCGAATGGCAGGAACGATTGCTTGACCTTATGGTTGACCTCAACCCCAACGTACAAATCATCCTCACGACACACAGCCCTGCCGTCATTATGAACGGATGGAGCGACAGAGTGACAGACGTGGAGGACATTGTGGTATAATATGGCAAAGCGGCTGCAGGAACATCTAAACTCCACCTATATCGAGCTTGCATCAAAGCTTCGGCCGAAAGATGCGGCACGGAAGGTCGTGGCATATGTCGAGAGTTACGACGACGTGTTCTTCTGGCGTTCCGTCCTGCAGGATTTCGAGACCGACAGGATAAAGTTTGAGGTGATGCTACCCTCGCGCCACACATTGAGCAAAGGCAAGAAGGCTGCCTTAATGAACCGCCTCGGGCCTTCCCTTGGCGACTTCATGGTTGCATGTGTGGATGCCGATTACGACTACCTTATGCAAGGTGCGACCGAGGTGAGCCGCAAGCTTCTTGGCTCTCCTTTCATTTTCCACACTTACGCCTATGCTATCGAGAACTACCAGTGCTACGCGCCTTCCCTGCACACAGCCTGCGTGATGGCAACGCTCAACGACCGCGACATTCTGTCCTTCGAGGCTTTCCTCGAAGCTTACAGCCGCATCGTCTGGCCGCTCTTTGTGTGGAGCATCTGGGCGCACCGATACGGTCAGGCTGGCATTTACAGCATCACCGACTTTGCCCAGACCGTCACCTTCCACGACATAAATCCCTGGCATCCCGAGAACGCTCTCGAACATCTGCGCGACCGCGTCAACAAACAGATTGGATGGCTGCAACGTAAATTTCCAAAAGCAAAGGACACTTACCTGAAACTGCGCAAGACCATGCAGGAAGAGCTTGGCATTCTCCCAGCCGACACTTATTTATATATACAGGGCCACGCACTGATGGACGGAGTTGTCCTGCCTCTCCTGACGCCAGTCTGCAACATTCTCCGCCGAGAAAGGGAGAAAGAGATTACCGGACTGGCACTTCACGGCAAGCAGAAGCAGACCGAGATGTCCGGCTACCATCACAGTCAGTCGCCCATCGACCTCATGCTCCGCAAAGGCGTTGCTTTTAAGCGGAGTGCCCCCTACCAGAAGCTTCGTGCAGACCTTGAGAAGCTCATCGAAAGAATCAGCAAACGCCTTCCTGCTTGAGGTACTTGTCGTAAAGTTCCTGCAGATAGGACAGCTTCTCGCCTTCCTTCTGTTCGAGGTAGGTGCCACCGTAGTAGAAGCAGGCAAAGCCTCCAGAGACAATGCCCCAACGGCAAGCCTCTTTTAAATTGAGCGAAGAGTGAAGCCCCTCACTTATCTGCTTTGCCAGAGAACCGATGACGCCGCCTGCGAAGTTATCGCCACAACCTGTGCTGTCGCCTTTGCGTCCTTGCTTCAACGCCTTGCCGACGGCTTCGGAAACAGGCATTGTCTGCTCCTTAACTTTGCCGAAGAGAGGGCTGTTTGCCCAAAGATGGACATTATGGGCGCCGTTGGTGACGAGCACTGCCCCTGTCCCTTTCTCGCGGAAGAATGCAATAGCCGAAGGAATATCACAGCATCCACTGAGACGAAGCGCTTCCTCATGGTCAACAAGAAGCAGGTCGATGTACTGATAACTCTCGTCGCTCTCGCCCATCGGCCATCGTTCGCCCGGATGTTCCTTCTCGCTGAGGAAGTCATATACGGTGTTGACTACGGTGATACGACCTTTTGCTTTTGCTTTCTTGAGCATCGCACATAGTCCACCATGAATGCGGGGCACGAGTGCCGTGCTGCCGAAGACGCAAATGTCACTATCGTAGAAACTGTCGTCCACTTCTTCTGGAAGATAATGCCACGATGCTCCGATGGTGTTCACGAAAGTCCTTTCGCCGTGACCGTTGTCATAGTTCGGGTCAGAAAGCACACTTGTAGAGGCTGTCTCGCTGTCCCTTTGTATGCGATAATGGCTGAGGTCGAGCTTCGTCTGCTCCAGTTTCTGCAACAGCTCCTCCCCTACTCCATCGTCGCCTCGGCAGCCGTAGAAGCTAACGAGGCTTTCCTTAAAGGCAATCTGTGAGGCATTGATGAGCGCCACGATGCAGGGGCCGCCGATGTTTTCCTTCTGAGGCGCACGTCCTTCGGTAAGCAAAGGCAGTATGTCTGACGCGAATGATTGGCCGGCAAAGTGTTCCAGCTCTTCCTCGAAGGTCAGCTTGCCGGGTTCAAGTCCGCCGTCGCCAGCCTTCTTGCTCAAGTATTTGCGGAAAGTTTCCGACTGGAAGTCAACGTGGTCATAAATGCGGTCGAGCAGGCAACAGCCTACTCCGCTGATACGAATCCTATTCATAAACTTTTATTTATAAAGTGTGTCTAAATGGACAAGACACGCTCCGTTTGGTTTTTCCCACACGTGGTAAAACCAAATTAGGCACGTTGTGTTGGCGAATGCAGCACGTTGCGTTGGCAAACTAGGCACGTCGTGTTGGCAAACTAGGCACGCTGTGTTGGGTTGGAGTTTCTTTTCATTTTGACACACCTTCACTATAACTCCTTAAATTAGGAACTTCCCGTAGTCGGAACACAGGAGGTGCAGCGGTTCTTCATCCTCTTCGATTTCGGGGAAGCGGCCAACGGGTTCATAGAAACGGTTGTCGGTCGTGTCGTCGTTGCACTGGCTCACTTCGCCCACCATGACTTTGCCTTTACCGGGTTCGCCATAGAAGCGGTGATAGAGGTACTGCTCCATGCAGATGCTCTGACCTGGTTTAAGGATGACTTTGCCGCCTGGCTCCATCGTATGCTCTATGCCGTCGATGCGGTAATGCACATGCGTGTCGGCGAAGCCTTCGTTCTTGTCCGCATTGTAGAGTTCGATTACCAAGTTGCCGCCGCCACGATTGATGATGTCTTCCATCTTCGACCAATGGAAGTGCATCGGCGTTTCCTGGTTCTCCTCCACAATCATAATCTTTTCTGCGTAGGGCTTCTTATCTACGCCATATTTGCCATTGCGTATCGTGAAGAGGAAGAGACCGCAACGCTTGAAGTCGCCCGAGCCGAAGTCTGTAATGTCCCAGCCAAGCATACGCTCCACAATGTAGTCCACCTTGTTTCTGTTTGCCTTCCAGTCGGCAAGGCTCCACTCTGCCCATTCGGGCAACACGAACTGCCGCGAAGCCAAGAATGTCTTGGCCTCACGGATGATTTGATTGATTTCGCTACGTTTCATGATATATTGTTATATGTTAATTATTTAAAGGTTTCTTTGTTTGGCTTGTTGCCCATCTTCAGTTCCAACGTGCCGCCCGCCGTCAGTTGTTCGTGAGTGAGGAAAGGTTCTGTCAGAGGCTTGCCATTCAACTTGGCACTCTGGATGAACTTGTTTTCCGCCGAGAGGTCCTTTGCTTTGATGGTAAATGCCTTTCCGTCGGGAAGATGGATTGTTGTCTTTTCGAAGAAGGGACTGCCGATGGCGTAGGTTGTCGTGCCTGGTGTGACGGGGAAGAAGCCCATCATAGAGAAGACCACGAAGGCCGACATGCCGCCGCCATCCTCGTCGCCCGGCATACCGAGATACGAGTCGATGAAGTAGGTGTCGATGAGGCTGTGGATGTACTTCTGCGTCTTCCAGGGCGCACCTACATAATTATATATATAAGGTATATGGAAGCTGGGTTCGTTGCCCATTTGGAACATGCCCATGAGGCCTGTTGCGTCAGGCAGGACATTATAGAAGCGGAACTTGGCCGTGCCAACACCCATGTGGAAAAGCTCGTCGAGCTTGGCCTCCGCCTTCTCGTGTCCGCCCATCAGGGAGAAGAGTCCCTCCAGGTCGTGCTTCACGTCCCAGTTGAAGATGTAGGCGTTGTTCTCGGTGAAGTAGGCGCGTCCGTCGTGCAAGGGATTGAAGGGTTCTATCCACTCGCCCTTGTCGTCCTTTGGCCACATCATGCCTCGGTCGGTGCGGAAGACGTTGCGGTAGAACTTCGAGCGCTCTGTGAACAATGCCTCGTCGTCTGCCTTGCCCAGTATCTTTGCCATTTGCGCAATGCACCAGTCGGAGTAGCTGTTGACCGTTGTGATTGACACACTTTGGCGACGCTCCCAGTTGGGGTCGACCTCGGGAATGGTCTCTGGCTCGCCCGGATGCAGGGCTGGATAGTAGCCGTGGGCGTTGTAGAAGGTGTCGAGCGGTGTGGCTGGGCCTGTGTGCCACGGAAGCATGGAGCGTTCCAGCGAGTTCTTGCGGAAGCCTTCGTAGGCAGTCTCCAAGTCGAAACGCAGTCCCTTTGCCCAAGCGTCCAGCATCCAGACAGCTGCAAAGTTGCCTGTCATGGCTGCCCACTCGCCAGAAGTGAGGGCGAAGCGTGGCATGATGCCGCTCTCTTTATACATTTCAATGAGTGAGTTTATCTTCTGCACCTCCATGTCTGGGTTCAAGATAATGTGCAACGGCTCAAGTGCGATGTGCGTGTCCCACAGCCAGTTATCAACATAGAAAGGCTCTTTCGCCTCATGTACCTTCCTGTCCCAAGCGCTGAAGAAGCGTCCATACTCATTGATATCGACCATGCGCTCCGAGCAACGATAGAGGGCTGTGTAGAAGGTACGCTTGTGGGCTTCCGTGCCGCCGCTTACCTCTATCTGCCCCAGGCGCTTTTCCCATGTATTCTTGGCTTCGTCCTTGACGCGATCGAAGTCAAATGTCGGAATTTCCCGCAGCATGTTGTCCTTCGCCTGTTCCTTGTCGATGTAGGAGATGCCGTAGCGCATCGTCACGACCTTCTTCCCATCTTCTGCTGTCAGCATCAGGTGCTTTGTGTCTTCTCCGGGGTAATGGATGTCGTGCATATCGCAGTCGAACTCGGCATAAAGGTAGGCAGTCATGTTCTCCTTGGTTTCTGGTCGGCCGAACGCTGCCGTGCCTGTCACAACGCGGTTGCCTTCGTGGTCATAGAAGCCGATGGGTGTGCGGCTGCGGAAACGCATAGGATGCTGTCCCTCGCCGTCGAAAGTCATACGGATGATGCCGCTTTTCTTGGCAGGGGTAAACTCGAAGGTCACGCCGTCAAGCTGTGCGTGATAGTAATGGGGATGCGTCTCTTCGTTGTCACATACGCCTGGAGCCGACCACACGCTCTCCGGGGTGAGTGTGCAGAAAGGCATGAAGCCAAAGACCCAATGCCTCCGGTGGTTGGGCATTTGCAGGGCGAAGTCGTCTATCCAATCGTCGAGCATACTGCTTCGCAGGGGCACGAACCGCAGCATCTCGTTTGGCAGGTGTATGGTCTGCCTTGTGGTTTCCAGCAAGACACTAACGCCGCCGATGGTCGGATCGGCATAATCGGTCAGGGACTTCTTTGTGTCACCTCCGCAAGCAAATAGTGTAAGACAGAGGCCAAGTATCAAGGAAGAATATCTGAATGTCATGATTTCTGTTCGATATTTCGTTATTACGTTATTTCGTTATTACGACACTATTATGCCACGTTTGCGGCCCGACTATATTCTCCCGTCACTCTCAAAGAGGCGGATGTGTTCTGTAACAACTTCGCGCGATGCGTCTATCATCACCTGCTTCAGCGGCACATATTCCTCTTCGGGCTTTAGTGCAAGGCGTTCCTTAATGCGTTTCATGATGCCGCGCTGGATGGCTGTGGCGACGTTTATCTTGCAGATGCCGTTATGGATGCAGGCTTTGAAGTCCTCTACGCTCGTGCCGCTTCCGCCGTGCAAGACAAGCGGCAGACGGTTTGCCTCGTGTATTTCTATGAGGCGTTGGATGTTGAGCTGCGGGGTGTGGACGTAATGTCCGTGCAGATTGCCGATGGCTACAGCCAATGCATCGATACCCGTTTCATTCACGAAGCGCACAGATTCCTCCACGTCGGTGAAGACATCCGCCGTGTCAACGCCGCAGTTGCCCACCTTGCCAAGCTCTGCCTCCATGTCAACGCCCGCGGCCTTAGCAATGCGCGTCACCTCTTTGCTCACAGCGACGTTCTCCTCAAAAGGCAGTGCCGCGCCGTCGAACATCACGGAAGTGAAGCCAAGCCGTATGGCTTTCACGCACGTTTCGAGGCTCTGCCCGTGGTCGAGGTGTACGCAAACAGGCACCGACGACCGCTTGGCAGCTTCGAGATAGAGCGGAGCCATCAGTTCCATTGGTGCTTCGGGGAACTGCACTTCCGCCAGTTGCAGGATGATGGGTGAACGCAATTCCTCGGCTGCCTCAATGGCACCCATCACGTTCTCCAAACTCAAACAATTGAATGCGCCAACGGCATAGTGCCGTTCGTTGGCGTCTTTCAGTATTTCACTTAGTGTTACAAGCATGTTTTATGGTATTTGGTTGGTTGATTATTTATTACTCTATCTTTTCGGAAGTAAACTTCAGTGTACCGTTCTTCTGCTTCGTTACAACAAAGATTTGGCGGCGGAGGGTATGGTTGGCGTGGTCAAAGATACGTTCAGAATCAAAAGCCGTGCCTTTGACACGTGTCTCGAAATGCAGATGGTCTGTCGTTGCCCTGCCTGTACGTCCCTCTATGCCAACGGGTTCACCTGCGTGTAACCATTGTCCTACCTTGACGAGGTTGCGCGAATGGTGGCTGTAAAGCGTTTCCAGTCCGTTTGCATGACGCATGATAACGCAATAGCCATAGCCGTAATGAGGACCAGACAGGATGACTTCGCCAGGGAAAGCAGCACGGGTGGTGTCGCCTGCATGAGTCTTGATGTCCGTTCCCCCATGATGGCGTGCTCCGCCATAAGGACTGAGAAATTTTGCTCCGGGAAGCGGATAGCACCACTCCTCCTCTGTATAGTTGGCAAAGTTGATGGTGAACTGGTCACCATGAGCAAAGGGATCTTTAGCTGCTTCCACCTTCATCACCTGCCACTCGTCAATGTCAACAGGCTCATCGTCTTGAGCGAAAGCCATTGAACATTGACCATTGAATATTGACCATTGGACAAGAAGCAAGAGAAGAAGGCGTATCCTATTCATTTTGAATTTTGAATTTAGTCATTTTGAATTGATAAAGATGCCGTTATAGTTTCGTCCTGTGTTGATGGTTTCGCGACGGGCACTATAGAAGTCCATAGAAGTTCGCGTGCAGGTACCTTCGACGAAAATGTCTTCAACGCCCAATTGTTCAAGAAGCCAGCGGTTTGCCTCCCAAAGGTCGATGTGCCAACGACCCCCCTCTATCTCCCCCGAGGGGGAGAAATGGAAGACCTCCCCTCGGGGAGGTTTGGAGGCTGCAATCCTTTCCATTGGGAATCCCTCTGCTTTGAAAGCCTCATAAACTTCATTGCCCACCTCGAACCATTCAAGGGAAATTCCAGGCCCAATAATGGCATGAATGTCGTCCGGGTAGACGGGCTTCATCTCCTTGATGGTCTTCTGCACAATGCGAGCTACTGTGCCTCGCCATCCTGCATGAACGGCTGCGACGATACGCTGCCTCGTGTCGTAGAGAAGGACAGGAATGCAGTCGGCTGTCTTGACGCAGACACAGAGATCTGGCTTGTCGGTAATAACGGCATCTGTTGCTTCCGGGCGACCAGCTTCCGTCACCCAAAGCACATTGTCCGAGTGAACCTGTCGGGGAAGAGCAAGGTCTTCGAGCCGTAGCTCCAAAGCCTCTACCCCACTGCTCTTGCCTGTAGTGAAAGCAGTGAGCCATGAGGGAGTATTATAGATGATGACATTATTCTTCATCCTCGTAGGTATAGTCTTCCAGTTCGTCCACATCTTCTATGGCATCGGCATCAAGGATTTCTATCTCCTCGTCTTCACCCTCGTCAAGCATCTCCTGACGGAAAGCGTTGATGTCTTTATTGCGATGGACAATACTCTCCTGCTGGGTAATGGCTGTAATTTTGTTGCTTTCGCTATTGAGAGCCGTCCAAAGGAGGTCTTTCAGTTCGCCCAAGCCGTTTCCTGTCACGGCGCTAATAAAGACGTGCGGCAGGTCGTCGGGCAAATCTTCCGAGAGCATCTGCTGCAGTTCATCGTCGAGGAGGTCGCTCTTCGTGATGGCAAGAACACGCTGCTTGTCGAGCATCTCGGGATTGAAGTTGCGCAACTCGCCGAGCAAGACTTCGTATTCGTGACGGATGTCGTCCGTATCGCCTGGCACCATGAAGAGCAGAAGGGAGTTGCGCTCGATATGCCGCAAGAAGCGAAGCCCAAGTCCACGCCCCTCGGAAGCGCCCTCGATGATGCCCGGAATGTCAGCCATCACGAAGCTTTGCCCGTCGCGATAGGACACAATGCCGAGCGATGGCTCCATTGTCGTGAAGGGATAGCCCGCTATTTTCGGCCTTGCGCTGGAAAGGGAACTGAGCAATGTGCTCTTTCCCGCATTGGGGAAGCCAACGAGGCCAACATCGGCAAGCAACTTCAGCTCAAGAATGACGGTGCGCTCCACCATCGGTTCGCCCGGCTGTGCATAGCGTGGAGCCTGGTTCGTGGCTGTGGCGAAGTGCTTGTTGCCCATGCCTCCGCGACCGCCTTTGAGGAGCATCACGACCTGCCCGTCATCGGTTACGTCGCAGATGTATTCACCCGTCTCAGCATCATACACGACGGTGCCGCAAGGAACGTCTATGTAACGGTCTTCGCCGTCTGCGCCCGTGCTGCCGCTTGGTCCTCCGTTGCCTCCGTGACCTGCAAAGACGTGTCTTTCATAGCGGAGATGCAGGAGTGTCCAGTAGTTGTGGTTGCCACGCAGATAGACATGACCGCCACGCCCGCCGTCGCCACCATCAGGTCCGCCCATCGGGACATACTTGGCGCGGTGCATGTGCATAGAGCCTCTGCCGCCCTTGCCCGAGCGGCAGCATATCTTGACGTAATCTACGAAGTTGCTTTCAGCCATTGTGAATGGTTATTGGTTATTGAAGCCATTATGAATGGGTATTGGTTATGGATTATTGGTTATTGAGGCTTGTGAGGTTGGCTTCAATAACCTATAACCAATAACCTTTAACCATTTTATCTTACCTTATCGAGGAAAGCAAAGATGGAGGCGATCATGCCTTCCTTTGTGGGTGTGTCTGCCCAGCGGAAGGTGTGGCGGATGCCTTCGCGCTCGAACCAGTCAATCAGCGGAGCTGTCTGGTTCTGATATACTGCGAAACGCTTTTTGATGGTCTCTTCGTTGTCGTCCTCACGGCCTTGTTCCTTGGCGCGGCGAAGCAGGCGGAACATCAGGATGTCTTCTTCTACAACCAGCTCAATCATGATGCCCAGCTCGTGGCCGCGCTCCTCGAGCATCTTCTTCAAAGCCTCTGCCTGTGCAATGGTGCGGGGGAAGCCGTCGAAGATAACGCCTTTGCCTGCGGGCTGTGCGTCGTAGGTCTTGGCGAGAATCTCAATCATCAGGTCGTCAGGGATGAGCTGACCGTTGGAGATATAGCCTTGGGCAATCTTGCCAAGTTCTGTGCCGTTCTTGATTTCTGCACGCAGCACGTCGCCTGTGCTGATGTGTCCCATGCCGTAGCGTGCTACAATCTCGTCGCTGTAGGTGCCCTTGCCTGAACCAGGCGCACCGAAAATGATAATGTTCTTCATCTCTTTGTTCCTTTATTGAGGAGTTAAAGAAGTTAAAGAAGTTATCGCTCGCTATGCTCGCTGGGAAGTTAAAGGACAATACTTGTGGAACATGCTTTGTTCTTGATGCAAAAACTATCGTCCTTTAACTTCTTTAACTTCCTCTAACTTCTTTAACTTCCATATTATTGATTAATTATTGTATATATATCTTTTGTATTTCTGCCGAAGCTGTCGTAGTCAAGGCCAAAGCCAACCACGAAGTCGTCGGGAATCTCCTTGCAGCAGTACCGTACATTGAGCTTGACCTGCAGTTTGGTGGGTTTGAGCAGGAGCGTACAGATGTCGATGCTTGCGGGATTATGCCCCTTCAGCGTATCAAGCATGTGCGCCATCGTGAGGCCAGTATCGACAATGTCCTCTACGATGATGACGGGACGTCCGGTGATGTCGATGTTGAGGCCAATCACTTCGCGAATAGTGCCCGTCGTGCTTGTGCCTTCGTATGAAGCAAGCTTGACAAAGGAAATCTCACAGGGCAGGTCAATCTCTCGTAACAGGTCGGCAGCAAAGATGAAGGAGCCGTTGAGGACAGCCAGGAAGACGGGCTTCTTGCCTGCATAGTCGCGGTTAATCTCGTCCGCAACGCGCTTTATCTGCTGTTTCAGTTCTGCCTCCGGGATTGAGATAGTGAAGTCTTTGTCCTTCACCCTGATAGTCTTTGGCTTTTGCATAGTATATAGATTATTTCGAAGTTGTATGTGAACTTCCCGCGGCTCCACGAACACGGCTGAGTGTTTCCGGTGTCATCTGCAGGAAACTGGCAATGTGTACCATCGGGGCACGCAGGATGATTTCGGGTTTCTCTCTGAGGAGACGGTCATAGCGTTCGGCAGCATTCTCGAAGCGCTGGCTGTCGGCATGTTCCTGGCTGCTGATGGCGACGTGCTCCAATATTTTACGATAAAGCATTTCCATCTCCTGATTACGTTCCATGAGGCGATGAAGGTCATCATAGGGAATGGCATAGAGCGTTGTATTCTCCAGCGCTTCGACAATGAGGCGGCTGGGTTCCTGCTTGAGAAAACTCTCAATGCAGAAGACGATACGCCCCTCGAAAGAGAAATGCTCGGTGACATCCTTTTGATTCTTGTAGTAGTACTGCCGCACCATTCCCTTCTCAACGAAGTAAAGGGCACTGCAAACCGTTCCCTCTTCCAAGATGGTTTCGCCTTTCTGGAACTTCATGGGGACAAGGATGCTCGCAAGCATCTCGACTCCCTGTGGGGTCATAGGGCAGTAAATGCGGGCTATTTCCCGTGCAATGTCTTTACAATTCATAGTTCATAATTCATAGTTCATAGTTGTGTTCAGTTCATAGTTCATAGCAATTTATTCGCTTAGTTGTTACAAGGAACTCATAACTATGAACTATGAACTATGAATTAACTCAGTCCAGTTTCAGCACGGCGAGGAAGGCTTTCTGCGGCACCTGCACGTTGCCTATCTGCTTCATGCGCTTCTTGCCGCGTTTCTGCTTTTCGAGGAGCTTGCGCTTGCGGCTCACGTCGCCACCGTAGCACTTCGCCAGCACGTCCTTGCGCACCTGCTTGACGGTCTCGCGGGCGATTATCTTGGCGCCGATGGCGGCTTGGATGGCGATGTCGAACTGCTGACGCGGCAATAGCTCCTTTAGTTTCTCGCACATCCTGCGGCCGAAGGTCTCGGCATTGTCGAAATGCGTCAGCGTGGAGAGGGCATCGACGGGTTCGCCATTGAGCAGTATATCCATCTTGACGAGCTTGCTCGGTCGGTAGCCTGCCTGATGGTAGTCGAACGAGGCATAGCCCTTAGAGATGCTCTTGAGCTTATCGTAGAAGTCTATGACTATCTCGCCCAGCGGCATTGCGTACTGCAGTTCCACGCGGTTGCCGCTGATGTATTCCTGTTTGAGCAGTTCGCCGCGCTTGCCCAGGCAGAGCGTCATGATGGGGCCGATGAAGTTGGCCGTCGTGATGACGGAAGCGTGTATGTACGGCTCCTCGATGTGGTCGATGAGCGTCTGGTCGGGCATACCGCTTGGGTTGTGTACTTCGGTGCAACCCCCTTGCTTGTCATAGACGAGATAGGATACGTTGGGCACCGTCGTGATGACATCCATGTTGAACTCGCGGTCGAGCCTTTCCTGAATGATTTCCATGTGCAGGAGTCCGAGGAAGCCGCAGCGGAAGCCGAAGCCGAGGGCTACGGAGCTTTCGGGCTGGAAGGTGAGGCTGGCGTCATTAAGCTGCAGTTTTTCGAGTGAGGCGCGGAGGTTCTCGAAGTCCTCTGTCTCGATGGGATAGACGCCGGCAAAGACCATCGGCTTCACCTCCTCGAAGCCCGAAATGGCTTCCTTGCAGGGGTTTTCAACGGTGGTTATCGTGTCGCCAACCTTCACCTCCGTTGCCGTTTTGATGCCCGAAACGATGTAGCCCACGTCGCCGCAATGCAGCACCTGCCTTGGCACCATGTCCATCTTCAGCACGCCAATCTCGTCGGCCTTGTACTCCTTGCCTGTGTTGATGAACTGCACCATGTCGCCGCTCCGCAATGTGCCGTTGACAATCTTGAAGTAGGCGATGATGCCACGGAACGAGTTGAAGACAGAGTCAAAGATGAGAGCCTGAAGCGGCGCCTTCTCATCGCCCTTGGGACATGGAATGCGCTCCACGACAGCACGGAGAATCTCTTCCACGCCCATGCCTGTCTTGCCGCTGGCACGGATGATTTCCTCGCGCTTGCAGCCAAGGAGGTCGACGATTTCGTCCTCCACCTCTTCGGGCATAGCGTTTGGCATGTCGCACTTATTGATAACGGGGATGATTTCCAGGTCGTGGTCGATTGCCATGTAGAGGTTGCTGATGGTCTGCGCCTGCACGCCCTGCGTGGCGTCGACAACGAGGAGCACCCCTTCGCAAGCCGCGATACTTCGGCTAACCTCGTAGCTGAAGTCCACGTGTCCCGGAGTGTCGATGAGGTTGAGGATATAAGCCCCCTCCTTCTCCCCCTTTGGGGGAGTGTCCAAGCTGAACTCCTTTTTAGCGGCCACAGAGCACTCCCCCAAAGGGGGAGCGGGGAGGGGGCTGTACTTATACTCCATCTGTATCGCGTGGCTCTTGATGGTGATGCCGCGCTCCTGTTCCAGATCCATATCATCGAGCATCTGCCCCTTCGTCACGGCGATGGTCTTGGTATATTCCAGCAGGCGGTCTGCCAGCGTACTCTTGCCGTGGTCGATATGGGCGATGATGCAGAAGTTTCGTATGTATTCTTTGTTCGTCATTCCTAATCCTTAATCCTTAATGCATATATTGCGGGACAAAGATACAAAAAAAAATGAAGAATAAAGAATGAAGAATGAAGAATTAAAAGGAAAAATAAAAAAAACAAACAAATCGAGGCAGAAGAACTTCCAAAGGAAGAGACTAACCTCCACCCGACATGCGCTCCAGTATCATTCCAAGCTGATACGCAACAACTCCTTCGTGACAGGTAATGTCTGTCACCTGGACTAAAGCGCTTTCCCTGTCTTTGTTATAGCCGACAAAAAGGCGCAAGGCATCGTAATGGCGCAAATAGCGTTTGCCGTCTGATTCGTCGATATATGTTAATCTGGTTAGCATCGTCTGCTTTAGTTCTCTGTACTCTGTTTTCTTCTCCCCTCTCATAATCTCATCGAAATATATCTTCTTGATATTAAGCGTCAGTATTTTCAGCCCCCTGGTATCGAAGCTTGATGATGCTTTGGCAGTTCTTTGCTCCAGACATTCCAATTGTGGATTGAACGTATAGCCTACGATGCTGCCGTCCATAATTTTCTGAATGATGGCATCAACAACAGACAAGGCGACAACAAACCACTCCTGCGGCTGGTGTTCTACTCCTTCATCATCGAACACAGAAACCTGGAATTGTACGGGCTTCAGCAGTTGATGAATCAAGTCCTCGAACTTCTGTGAGTTCATGTTCACCACTTTATAGGTTGCTTCAACCTTGACGGGAGCCATCAAGTAGGTGGGTTCGTGCTCTGCACCCGCGATGCGCTGCTCCACGCTGTCGGTCGTGAAGCCTATCTTATACAGATTCCTCACAGAACAGATGTCCGGGTTATCCGAAAGGGAGGACAGCACATAGATGTAGCCTGTCACCTTGTCAGCTGCGGCTATGTCCGAGTTATTGAAGAACTGGCTTTCTGTCTCTTCCTGCAATTCTGAAACGGCATAGCCGTCGCCCACTACGTTCTTGCGAAGTGTCTGCAAAAGGATGTCCGACTCTGTGCCGTTCTCATAGATGCAACGTGTTCTGGCATCAGGCAGGAAATTACTGCTTTGCTTCAGTTTTCCTATCTGTTCCAGCAAAAGCATTTGTCCGCCGATAATATAGAACCTTCCTGCGGAAAGTGTTGCTGTCTTGTTGATTTTTACAAGTGAGCGTTTGCCGTCCTTTAGCTCCCGATGCACTTTGGCAAACAGGGGTTTGTAGTCTCCAAAGTTCTCGCACAATTTATGTTGAGCCACATAATCGGGTTTTTTCTTGGCTATTACCCTTCGCATATCCTGGGGGATGTCGAAGAGTTTTGCTTCCGTTTCGCTGACACCCAACAAAGGGTCATCCCAAATCGCTTCCAGCTCCTTGTTTATATCAACCTTATCCATTTACTATTTGACGATTTACGATTTACAATTTGTTTCTTAATGCCATCATTGCTGCATACATCAACTTCTCTTTCAGGTTGCCATCTTTTCTTGGCTCACGTCCGTTCATAGCTATCCAATCATTCACTTCTGCCAGCTTCTGCTGCATCCTGTCACCTGCCGTAGCTGCCGCCACTTTGGGACGCACACCATCCAACAGCGGGTCATTGAATAATTCATACAGTTCTTTCCTTACATCCATATCTTATTCTTCTATATCGAGTCCGCTCATTACACGACGTTTCTGGTTCTTTATCTTCTCCAACGCCACAGCCAGCTCCCTGGCCTTCGGGTCTGGGTCGTTCACGGAAGGCACTTTGCCATTATGTGCCGCCACATATTCCTTCAGAGGTCCTTTGAAGAGGATGATGGCTTGCTCCAAAGTCATATCGTACTTCTGCTCGGCTATGGTGTCTTGAATAATCTTCAGGGTCTTGGCATCAACAGACTTCGAGATGACTTCGTATGCTCTTTGGAAGGGATTGACAGAGTCAATCAAGTTGATGCTCAGCTTATCGATGTTGATGAACCTGTTGGACAGCTTTATCAGCCTGTTGCCCTCGCTTTCGGTAATGTCGTTGCCCTTTATGACGGTATCAAGCAAAACATGCTGGCGCACTTCCTCCACTTCTCCTTCTGTGAGGTCGGGGTAGCGTTCGCGTATCACTTTGGGTATGAGATGCTGTGTGATAGTCTCTGCTGTTGTCGAGCCGCTGAGTGCCTTCACCACCATATCGTCTTGCAGGATGGCAGCCTTCAAGTCGTCGAGCTGGCTTTCCACAATTGTTTGTGTCTTGATGCCAGAAAGAGGCTTTAAGCCTTCCACCACAAGCGTATGCGATGGGTCATTCTCCCCTTCTTGGGAAGGGTCGGTGGCGGTTTTGAACTTCCAGCTCGGAGCCATCACTTGCTCCATGAGCAGCGAGGCGGTGATGGCTTTCAGGAAGTCGTTCACAGCCACCTTCACCTCTGCCTGCTCTGCCTCCGGCATTGCTATCATGTTCACGAAGCGGGCTGTCGTCTTGCCCTCGCAGTCGCGCGTACATCTTCCTATTATCTGTATCACTTCTGTCAGCGATCCGCGCACACCAATGGTCAGGCACATCTCGCACCACTGCCAGTCGAAGCCTTCCTTGGCTGTGCCGAGGGCAATGATGATGTCCATGTCGTCGCGGCTCTTCATCTTCTGCAAGTAGGCCTGCACCATATTCCGCTCCTTTTGCTCGTCTTCCACAAGGTCGGCCACCTTCAGCATCCGTCCGTCCTCGGTCTTGACAAAGTAGATGCCTGTATCGATGTCCTTGTGGTCTATGGTGCCGATGGTCTTGATGATTTCCGATGTCTCCTGATACTTGCCCAAGCCTGTGGCAGCCCGTTGGTTCACGCTGGGAATGTGGATGATGGTCTTCTTCCGTGTGTCGAGCACTTCGCCGATGTGGTCAAGGTAGGAACCATGATAGAAGTGATAGCCCTGAACGAGGTTCTTCAGATACCTGTAGCCGTTCAGCTGCTGGTAGTAGTTGTAGGTGATGGGGAAGAAGCGGGCTTCGTCCTCTGCTCGGAGCACAGGAATGCCGTCGCCCCGGAAGTAGCTGCCGGTCATTGCCACGATGTGTCCCGTTGAGTTGTTCATCACCCGCCGCACCACATCGCCCAGGTTCGAGCCGGCATCGGCGCTGGTATGATGAAACTCATCAATAGCAAGCAGCACATCGTTGAAGGCGTCGTCCGGGAGTTCCTTCATGGCATTGCGAAGCGTAGCGTGGGCACAGACGAGCACTTTGGCGCTGTGCGAGAAGAACTCGATGAAGCGTCCCTTCTTGTCCTGCTCGTTCTTCACGTCTGTCAGGTTGAAGTAGGGCGCAACCTTCCAGTTGGCAAAGAAACCGCCCGAGACGAGGTCTGTGTCCTTGAACGATCTGCCGATGCTCTTCTCTGGTACAGCCACAATGACTTTCCTGATGCCCTGATGGGCGAGCTTGTCTAAAGCAATGTACATCAAAGCACGGCTCTTGCCCGATGCTGGCGGAGCCTTGATGAGCAGAAATCTCTTGTCACGAGCCTTGTATGCCAAAGCCTGCATCTCGCGCATACCAAGTTCATCCGTTGCAGTGGCCTTGCCAGTTTGCAGGTAATGAATATCTACGATATTGTTGCTATTCTGTTCCATAACCAAATTATTTTTCACATCTTAACCCTTTAACCTTTTAACCTTTTAACTTTTTTCGTATCTTTGCCTCCGAAAACATAAAACACTTGGAATATGACAGCATTACAATTAAATGCAGAACTCTTTCGCGAGTTAAGCATCATTGCCGAGGATGAGAGCTTGATGCAAAAAGCTGTGAAGTATCTCAAGAAGTTGACGGCTAAGAAACAAGCAATGGACGAGACAGAGTACTTGATGTCTTCGCCGGCTATGGCAGAGATTATTCGGCAAGGCCAGGAGGACATAAAGAACGGTCGAGGTCGGGTCATTAAGCTTGAAGATATATGGAAATAAAGTTTCTTCCCAAAGCAGAGGAAGATTTGGAATACTGGAAGAAAACAGGCAACAAGCGTATCATGAAACGGATAACGACGTTGCTTGCAGATATCCTTGACCATCCCTTCACTGGAATAGGGAAGCCCGAACCCTTGAAAGGCAATCAGCAAGGTCTTTGGAACCGACGCATCACAGATGAGCACCGTCTGGTGTATTCCATCAGCGATGGCATGATTTATGTCTATGTGCTTTCCTTGCGTTATCATTATTCTAAGTAACGGCTAATCTTTCTTTGTCATCTTTTCGTAGAGTTTGAAGAGACATTCCAGGCGGGCTTCGTCTGATGCGAAGGGATAGCCCGGATAGCAGCTTTCCACGATGTCGTCGAGGCGGGCGTGGGCTTCGCGCAAGTCCTGAGGCATCTTGTCTGGGTCGTAAAGCTCTGCCAAAGTCTTCTCTGGATAATACTCACGAGTTATCAGCACTTCCTCAGCCGCTGACTCTATCTCTTGCTTCTTCTCTTTAGAGACATTTGGGAAAGGGAAAGAGTTGTAACACAAATTTGAGGAATAGCTATAATCCTGTTTTAATCTTCCTCCAAATGTCCTAAACCATATCATATGCATTAAAGATGACACAACACCAAAAACATAAGTACCGCCATTATAAACAGAGAAAGCTTTGTCTGATGTAACAGTTCCTTTTTCAAAAAGACCTATTGGCACATACTTACGTCTTTCTGATGTAACTTGAGGAATATACACAAAGTCCTCATTCCTATAAGTTCGTTGAACAAATAAATAAGGTCTATCTGCATAAGCTTGTGTGCTGGGTGCGTCACTATTAGCTCTAAAGTCTGAGACTTTTCTTAACTTGTTCTCTAATTCGGGTATATTGCCAAGAGATTTATATTTTTCTTCTGTAATCCAAAAGCAATAACGTCTTAACCCTCTCATAAATTCAGCACCTCCAATGAAAGGCTTAATGACTCGCTCCAGTTGTGGATATTTGCTTATAATTTCTGCCTTCTCGTTCTCTTCCAACAATAAATTACCATCATCACGAGCCATACTTCCTTTACATATGTGAGGTAAGTCTGATATTGGTTCGGGCAGTCTTCCTATAGCAATATCATTGGCAGGCATCAGATAACCATTCAAGTGTTCGACAGTCCTTACTTGATTATCAGAGAAGAGTAAGATGTCTTTGTGTACTAAAGAACTTATTCCCACTATTATGCAATAGACTCCTGCATTATACTTTGCGTTGTTGCTCCATTTGAAGGATTGGTGAGCAAATGAAATGTGCAGGTTCTTTGATAGCAATGGTTCCCAAAGCATAGACACTTGTTCTCCTTGACATATAGAGTTCGTACTTACGAAGGCAAATTGAGCCTTTGTATTCAAAATGTATTTGCCACACTTATAGAACCAGCAAGCGATGTAGTCAAGGTTTTTATAGTTTTTGAATCCTCTAAATACAATAGCCATATCCTCTTTCTGATTCTTGTCTTGCCAAGCAGATCCCAAGTATGGCGGGTTGCCAAAGATAAACACTTCTTCGTCTGGGGTGTGTGGGCAGACGGTATTCCAGTCAAGGCGACAAGCATTGCCGCAGACGATTTGGGTGATATTCTTCAGGGGCAGGGCTTGGGTGTTGACGCCAAAGTTTTCGTTGAGCTTGGTGTTCATTTGATGCTCTGCCAGCCAAAGCGACAACATCGCCACTTCGTGAGGGAAGTCGAGCAATTCTATGCCATAGAACTGGCTCAACTGAATCACGCTCGCATCAACCAGTAGCAACTCACCTTGTGGCGTACACTTCTGCATCAAACGCAGGATGTCCATTTCGAGGAAGCGCAGGCACTTGTAGGTGATGATGAGGAAGTTGCCGCTGCCGCAAGCCGGGTCGAAGAACTTCATGCGGCTCATGCGCAGCAGCAAAGCCCGACATTTCTTGATGACAGGCTTCAAGTCCTCATAGAATTGTTTCTGCGAAAGTGCACCGACCTTGTAGAGCTGAAGCTTCTGCTCGTATTGCTCGTTCAGTTTGTTGTACTCGCCTCTTAACTCATCGAGGAACAATGGGTTGATGACCTTCATAATGTTAGGCACAGAGGTGTAGTGCATTCCTTGGCTGGCGCGTTCCTCTGGGTTCACAACAGCCTGAATCATCGAGCCGAAGATGTCGGGGTTGATGTCCTTCCAATCCAGTTCGCCGCATTCCAGAATGAGCCGACGCGCCTTCATGCCCATCTTGGGAATCTGAATGTGCTTTGAGAAGAGTCCGCCGTTGACGTAAGGGAACTGCTTAATGATACTGGGGATGTTCTGCTGACGGAAGGAAACATCCATGATGTTGAACGTCTCGTCGAGATAGTCTGTCAAATCCGAACCATCCTCCTTGGTGAAACGCTTTATGGAAGAGGTAAAGAGCCCGTCCTCGAAGATGCCTGTGTCCTCGGCAAAGAAGCAGAAGAGCAGGCGGCTGATGAAGATGTTCAGGTCGTGCAAGTCTGTTTGAGGGGATTTGCAATCCCCGATTCGGAACGCATTGTAGCTGCGCAGCTCGTCGTGCAGCTTGGCCAGCTTCTCGGCAGCCTTGATGTCGGCAGGGCTTTCCTCCACATAATGCACACGCTCCACATCCATCAGAGGATAGAAGAAGGCGAAGTCCGAGGGCATTCGCTCCAGCTGGTTCTCGTAGGTGTCCTTCTCGCGAAGGTCGTAGGCGAGAAGTGTCTTGCCGTCGCTCACGGCAATAATCTTCGGTGCAGCCTTCAGGACCTGCGGGTCTCGCTTCAGCTGTTCCAGTCGTTCCGTCAGTCGGGTTGTGGGTGCTGACTGATAGCAGAAGAGGCCCTTGATGAGGAGTCCGTCGAAGGTCTTGAGTACACCCTTGCCTTCCTTGTAGCGCTCAATGTCGCGTTCGCTTTTGCCAAAGGAGTAGAGCAGTTGATACCCGATTTCGCTTGCATGTTCCGACGGATTTGCAATCCGTCGGCTGAACGTATCGCTCAGTCGTGCTTCTATCTCCCTATAGCCAAGTTGCAGTTTCTTTGCCATAGCGGTTGAGTTGAAGAAAGCGGACGGGATTCGTTCAGAAACGCAGACACCAGCCAAGCGCGCATAAAAAACGTGGACAGTTTATACTTATCCAACGTCTCAGGCGCTTGGCCGGTGCCCACTGTAACAGATAAGATAAACGCCCACGCTATCGCGTGAACGTCCACTTGTTATCCGTTACAGTCGTCTATTATGCGGCCAAGCTTAAGAGACGGTTTGAATAAAAAGCGTACGCTTCAGTTATTTATCAGTAAGATATGAAGGGCGCCTCCGCTGAGGGTATACGTTGCCCTTTTGCTTGCAAAGGTACAAAAACAATTCAAATTTCACAATTCATCGTTCATAATTATTTCACAAGGGACGAAAATCCGCATGACTTCAAACCGACAATTTGTCAGACAAAATGCGGCGATGCTTTCTTTTTGCCATTTTTGCACACTATAAGAAAAGGGCTAAAAAGCTCCCGAGGCACGCCTAATTTGCAAACACAACACGTCTAAATTTCAATAAGTCCACGTTCTTATTGCCAACACAACACGTTCTTATTGAAAATTGCTGCTGTTCTTTCGGGCAAAATTTCGCTCTTAAAAGTGTGCAAAATCGCGAAAATATACCTCATTTTGCAAAGTGAAGGTTTCAATCGGGCAAATTGAGTGAAAAAGCGAGGCTTGTAACATGTTGATTTTCAATACATATTCGATTTAAGCACATTCTGTCGGAAAAATGACTAAAACCTTGCCTGAAGCCATTTTCGTCGATTCTGGAGAGGATGGTGAAAATGCGCATGTAAGCAAATCTGCTGTTTTGCTTGCATTTTGTAAAGTCATAAGAAAACCGGCAATGCTCTCGACAACAAGGCAAAAAGAACGTAGCGCAGCGAATAGAATCGTAAAGGCAAGGGGAGTAAGCCCTCACGACGAAGCTCTTTCGTGCGGCAACGGAGTTCCGCGAAGCTGTGCGTCAGCGTCAAGGTTTTCTGCAGATAATCCACCGTAAGCTGCCTGATGCGACGTTCAAGCACAGGATTTTCCAAACGCTGTAACTCTCTGATGATAAAGTGTATATCGTTTAGTCTCTTTTGTATCTTTTCAGATGATTTGCTATGGGTTATCGTGCCTTCATGCTGACGGTAGAAGTAGGCCTTGACACCAAGCTCGACGAGAGAGTCTGCCCTCAAGAGGAGTTGCGGCGTGAAAAGTTCGTCCTCGTGAAGAAGTCCAGGGCAGAACCTTAAATCGCCAAGTATTTCACGTTTGAAAGCATAGCCCCAGGCGGCTGCACGGAGGTTGCGGTGCAGGAGGAAGCCCCCTCCTTCTCCCCCTTTGGGGGAGTGTCCAAGCTGCACCTCCTGTAGTACTCCCCCAAAGGGGGCAATTGCCCGTTGATAGCGGAGCAATTGGGGAGCTTGCGAAGGAGGAAAGAGAGGGGGCTTTTGGGTCATCCGAAACAGTATGACATCGGCACTCTCCCTCCGCACCTGTTCCAGCACGGCTTCGTAGGTAGCAGGGATGAGACAGTCGTCGGCATCGACGAACTGGATGTAGCGACCGCTTGCAGCATCAATGCCTGTATTCCGCGCCACAGACAGTCCTGCCTGCTCCTGCCGGATTACTTTGAATTTTGTTCCGCCTGCGCCTGAGCTTTGCGAAGAATTTTGAATTTTGAATTGATTCTGGCTTCCGTCGTCCACCACAATAATCTCTGCTTCGCCATCGGCAAAGGGCAGCGCCTGAATGCTCTCCAGACAAGCCCGCAGGAAGTCCTCCGGCTCGTTGTGATATGTAACGATAAAAGAGATAAGGGGCAACATATAATTTACAATTTGACGATTTACAATTTACAATTTAATTACAATTTGACGATTTACAATTTACAATTCTTCGGCAACAAAGGTACAAATAAATTAAGAAAGAAGAATTAAGGAAGAAGAATTATTTCGTTTTTTTGTGCTGCTTTTCATCATTTAATTCTTAATTCCTCTTTCTTAATTCTTAATTCTTTTGTACCTTTGCACTCAAATCGTAAATAACAAGGATCCCCTACCCCCCTTAGGGGGAACAAATCGTAAATTGTAAATTGTAAAATTGTAAATTACATGGTGGTATGTATTGCGGAAAAACCTTCTGTGGCGCGGGAGATTGCCAATGTGCTCGGTGCCAAGAGCCAGAGGGACGGCTACCTTGAGGGCAACGGATACCAGGTGACGTGGACGTTCGGGCACCTGTGCGAGCTGAAGGAACCGCACGACTATACGCCGATGTGGAAGGCATGGAGCTTCAGTGCGCTGCCCATAATTCCGCCCCGATTCGGCATAAAGCTTAAACAGGACAAAGGCGTGGAGAAACAGTTCCACATCATCGAGGGACTCTTCCAGAACGCCGACGAAATCATCAACTGCGGCGATGCCGGGCAAGAGGGCGAACTCATCCAGCGATGGGTGATGCAGAAGGCTGCGGCTAAGTGTCCCGTGAAGCGTCTGTGGGTGAACAGCCTGACGGAGGAAGCCATCAAGGAAGGCTTTCAGACACTCAAAGACCAAAGCGCCTATCAGGGACTCTACGAAGCCGGACTGATGCGTGCCATCGGCGACTGGCTGCTGGGTATAAACGCCACGCGACTCTATACATTGAAATACGCTGCCGGGAAGCGCCAAGTGCTGAGCGTCGGCAGGGTGCAAACCCCTACCCTCGCTCTTGTGGTCGCCCGACAGAGGGAAATTGACAACTTCGTGCCCCGTCAGTCGTGGGTGCTCTCTACGATGTACCGCGACACGAAATTCACCGCGATAGTGAGGGACGAAGAAGACCTACCCCAACCCTCCCTTAAAGGGAGGGAGTCCTCCCCCTTTAAGGGGGAGTTAGAGAGGGTCTTTGGGGGGAAGTCTTTTAAGCCTTTGGAATATGCCACGGAAGCCGAAGGCAACGCCGTTCTGGAATGCATTAAGGAAAAGCCCTTCACCGTTCTATCCGTCGAGAAGAAGAAAGGCACGGAGGCTCCGCCGAGGCTCTACGACCTGACAGGGCTTCAGGTGGACTGCAACAAGAAGCTGGGGCTTTCGGCAGAGCAGACACTCGGCATCATCCAGAGCCTCTACGAGAAGAAGGTCACGACCTATCCGCGCGTAGATACAACCTTCCTGCCCGATGACGTCTATGCCAAGTGTCCGCAGACAATGAACGGCCTCTATCAAACAAAGTTCGCAGGCGTGGCTCCCTATGCAGACCTCATCCGCCCGCTCGGAGGTGGCAAGCCACTTCGCAAATCAAAGAAGGTGTTCGACAACTCGAAGGTGACCGACCACCACGCCATCATTCCTACAGGCACCATTCCGCAAAACCTAACAGAACTGGAGCAGAAGGTGTTCGACCTCGTGGCACGCTCCTTTATAGCTGTCTTCTATGATGACTGCAAATTCGAGACAACAACGGTTATGGGACAGACCCCCACTAACTCCCCCTTGCAGGGGGAGAATCAAGATGCAATAACGACCAGCTCGTCTCTCGAAAAAGAAGACAAGGGAGAGGCAGGGAAGGGATTCATACTCTTCCGCACAACGTGCAAGGTAATTATCGAGGAAGGGTGGAGAAAAGTACTGGCCGCCTCAAACTTATCTTCGCAAGGAGAGAACCAAGATGACTCTACTATAAGTTCCTCTCCCTACAAGGGAGAGGTCGGGAGAGGGTCTTTTGTAAAAGGCGAGAGCGGACCACACGTCCCGTTACTTTCCGAGAAGTGGACCACACCGCCGAAGCCCTATACCGACGCCACGCTGCTCCGGGCAATGGAAACGGCAGGCAAGACAGTCGAGGACGAGGAACTGCGCGACGCACTCAAAGAGAACGGCATCGGACGCCCGAGCACCCGTGCCGCCATCATCGAGACACTTATCCGACGCAACTACATCCGTCGCCAACGCTCCTCCCTGCACCCGACACAGACAGGCTTTGAACTCGTTGACCTTATTCACGAGGAACTGCTCAAGAGCGCAGAGCTGACAGGCAGATGGGAGAAGAAGCTGCGACAGATAGAACGTCACGAATACGAAGCCCGAGCCTTCCTCGACGAGCTGAAACAGATGGTGTCGGACATCGTAATTTCTGTTATGAAGGAACAAAAGCCTGCCCCTTAAGAGAAGGTTTGGAAAGGTAGTAACAATAAAAAGCCGCCTTCGTACGTTATATATATAATGAAGATTTTTCTGCGATATATACTTTTGGCAATTCTTGTCTCTGCCTGCACAGCGGAAGTGCATGTCAAGAAGGGCGACCAGTTCTATGCCATCGGCGAATACTACGATGCCGCCGCCGAGTACAAGAAAGCCTATTCCCGCACCCAAACGAAAGACAAGCAGAAGCGCGGACAGAGAGCCTGGAAGATGTCCGGGTGCTACCGCCGCATCAACTATACTTCGAAGGCTATCGGCGGCTACCAGAACGCCATCCGCTACGGCTATCCTGACTCCCTGGCTTATCTCTACCTTGGGCAGCTTCATCAAAAAAACGGCGACTACAAGAGTGCCATCAAAGCTTATAATGTCTTCCTTGAGAGTCATCCGACCGACACTTTGGCATTGAACGGCCTGAAAGGATGCGAACTTGCGCCCAAATGGAAGGACATGTTCTCGCTCTATAGCATCAAGAAGGAGCCGATACTGACCAGCCGACGGAGCGACTTCTGCCCTGCCCTGCTTGGCGACGACGGCGACATGCTCTACTTCACCTCCACACGCAACGATGCGAAAGGCAACGAGATAAGCGGCATCACCGGCACCAAGAGCGCAGACATCTTCTTCAGCAGAAAAGACGACAAAGGCAAATGGGACCAACCCGAACCTGCCGAGGGGGAACTCAACAGCGAATATGAGGAGGGAGCCTGCTGCTTCTCGCCAGACGGCAAGACAATGTATCTGACGCGCTGCACCTACGACACAGACTATCCTCGCTATGCCCAAATCTATACAAGCGCCCGAAGCGACGCCTCCTGGAGCGCACCACAACTCCTGCCAATAAGCAAGGACACGCTCTCCAGCTTTGCCCATCCAGCCGTATCACCCGACGGACACTGGCTTTACTTTACCAGCGATATGCCAGGCGGGCAAGGAGGCTTGGACATCTGGCGCATCGCCCTTACCGAGCACGGAATGGGAGGCGTGGAGAACGTCGGCTATCCCATCAACACGCCTGGCGACGAGATGTTCCCCGTCTTCCGTCCCAATGGCGACTTCTATTTCTCCAGCAACGGTCATGTGGGCATGGGAGGACTGGACATTATCAAAGGCAAGTGCGACAGCCTTGGCGTCTGGACGCTCGAGAACCTGAAATACCCCATGAACTCCAGCGGTGACGACTTCGGCATCACCTTCGACGGCATACACAACCGAGGCTTCTTCTGCACGAACAGAGGCGATGCACGAGGCTGGGACCACATCATGTCGTTCGAGCACCCCGAAGTCGTACAGTCCGTCAAGGGATGGGTTTATGAGAAAGACGGCTACGAGCTGCCCGAAGGACTTGTCTATATGGTAGGAAGCGACGGCACATACCTCAAGATAAGCGTGCGTGGCGACGGCTCCTTTGAGCAAGAAGTGAAGCCAAAGGTCAGCTATATCTTCCTGGGTACCTGCAAGGGCTACCTCAACCACAAGGAAGAGCTGAGCGTCGATACCAGCAGCGTCAGCAAGGAATACACGCTTCAGTTCCCCTTGGCAAGTATCGAGAATCCCGTCCTCATCCGCAACATCTTCTATGAATTTGATTCCGCAGAGTTGCTGGACAGCTCAACAATTGCGCTCGACAGCCTCGTTGTGCTCTTGAACGAGAACCCCAATGTCACTATCGAACTTGCGGCACATTGCGACTTCCGTGGAGCTGACGAGTACAACGAGAAACTTTCTCAACGACGGGCAGAGAGTGTGGTGAACTATCTCATGGCACACGGCATCGACAGCCTCCGCCTCACGCCTGTCGGCTATGGCGAGAAGCGGCCGAAGATTGTGACGCGCAAGATTGCTGCCACATACGACTTCCTCAACGAAGGCGACACCCTGACCGAAGCTTTCATCCTTGCCTTTGAGGACGAAGAGAAGCAGGAGATTTGTCACGCCTTGAACCGTCGAACCGAGTTTAAGGTGCTCAGAACAACTTACCGGCTCTTTGATGAACCGTCTGCCTCACCTGAAGCTCCGGCACAAGAGGAGGGAGATGAGGAGAAAGAAAAAGCTGATGCTCCGGACAAGCCAGACAGTGATGCTCCAGAGAAGATTGCAAGAGAAGGTGACACAAAGCCAGACGAGGCAAATAAGCCTGACGAAGAGAAAAAGCAGGCAGACAAGCCGGAACGTGAAACTGCCAGAAAGCGTGAGACTTCGAAACTATCTCCTGCCAGAAGGGAGGCTTTTGGGAAAAGGATGCCTTTAACCAAAGACGTGAAGGACGAGAAAGAGATAGAGATAGAAAAGGAGAAGGAACGGGAAAGGCAGAAGGCAGAAGAGGAAAAGAAGGATGAATAACAAGCCTCAACCCCCAAACAGGCCATCAACATGAAGAAGTTTCTTTTTGCAGCAATACTGCTCCTCTTGGGTGTCGTTGCCTATTTCGGATTACAGAGATACACAAAAGACTTGCCCACTTCAACAGACAAACCAACGATTGTCGATTTCGTGAATCTCATCATCTCCCAGGAAGATGTAGGTGAGGAATTCTATGAGATGAGAGGCAATTGGGAAAAATACCTGAATGGGCAGCCTCTTCCCGAGGACAGGTCCTTCATCGTTGATAAAGAGAACGGCTACATGCGCTACGATGCGAAGTTCGATGACGAGGGCGATGGGAGACCGAAATTCAGCCACTTCACAGAGTTTGGCTTGTGGGATTGTGACGACAGTCGATACAAACTTATTGTGGAGAATGTGGTTGACTTCTGCGATGGTGAACCTGTTGCCGGTCAGTTCTCTGGTATCACCTTATATAAATATAATGTAGAAACGCAGGAACTACAGTATGCCTCTGCCTATGACCTTGGTATAGAATTGGATTTCCCCGAAGACACGCGGCTTATCGTCACCAAACTTCTCAACAAGGAAAAGTCTATCGAATATGAGTGCTTTACTCCTTCAGACAAAGTCCTCATACGCTTGACCTGGAACGGTAGCAAGTTAGAGCAGGGAAAGTAACCTGCGCTCCTACCCTATCTGCATATCCTTGTCTGCAAAACGAAGGGGAAGCAACGGGCTAATACCTTCAGAGACGAGGACACCTTCCGTGCCATAGAGCAGGATGCGAATGGGAACCCCGTAGCGTTCCTCCACACCAGAGATAACTTGACGGCAAGCTCCGCAAGGCGAAATGGGCTGAGGCAAGAAGCGTCTGCCCTTCCTTGCTGCAATTGCAAGTGCCACAACGGGTTGGTCGGGATGCTGGGCACCTGCTGCAAAGAGCGCCGTACGCTCGGCACAAAGGCCTGATGGATAAGCAGCATTCTCTTGATTGGCTCCTCTGACAATGATTCCATTTTGGAGGAGCACCGCTGCACCCACGTTGAATTTGCTATATGGAGCATAGCTGCCTTCTGTGGCTTGCTTGGCAGCATCCACCAACTCACGTTCTTCTTCGCTCAGTTCAGCCATCTCGCAGATGTGAACAATGGCCTCTATCTTGCGTTCAATCATTGAAAATTGATTATTGAAAATTGAACATTATGTCAAATACAGCGCAAAGTTACGAATAATTTTTCATTGTTCAATGCTTTTTAACCTTTTAACTTTTCAACTTTTCAACTTTTCTTCGTACCTTTGCGCCCGTATTATGAAAAAACACATCCTTTTACTTCTGTTGCTCTTTGCCTCTCTCCTCCCACTAAAGGGTGTCGGGGGGTATGCTTTGGCACAGCGCACCAACCAGGCGTACTGGACCTACATTGACAAGTACAAGGATTGGGCAGTCGAGCAGATGAAGCAGTACCACATCCCTGCAAGCATCACTCTGGCACAAGGTTTGCTGGAAAGCAATGCCGGGCGCAGCAGGCTGGCGACACAAGCCAACAATCACTTCGGCATCAAGGTTGGCGGCGGTTGGACTGGTCCCTATATCGTGCAAAGTGACGACCGTCCCAACGACAGGTTCCGCAAGTACAAAAGCGCACGCGAGAGCTACATCGACCACTCGAAGTTCTTGCAGCAAAAGCGCTATCAAGGTCTCTATCGCCTCAATCCGACAGACTACAAAGGCTGGGCGCGAGGGCTGAAGGCAGCAGGCTATGCCACCAGTCCGTCCTATGCCGACGCACTTATCCGCGTCATCGAGATGTATAACCTGCATCAGTTCGACAAAGGCAAGTACAGCTCGTCGAAGAAGTCCCAGACATCCGTTCCTGCTGTTGCAGCGGATGACTTCTTCCAGCGCCACGTCATTTATCGCAACAACAAGAACTACTTCCTTGTCGTAGAAGTGGGCGACGATATGGCAACCATCAGTCAGAAGACGGGTCTGAGCCTGCGCAAGCTCTACAAGTACAACGACCTGCCGCGCGACTATGCCCCGACAGCTGGCGACATCATTTATCTGAAAAAGAAGCGCAACTGCGCATCGCGCGAGTTCCGCAAGAACCCCATCCACATCGTCGAGGTGAACCAAAGCCTCTTCGACATCGCACAGCTCTACGGCATCCGCCTGGAGTCGCTCTGCAAACTGAACAATTGGGACGAACCCCAAGCCGTTCAGGTGGGAGATATATTAAGGATAAGATGAGGACCCCCCCAGTTCTGGCGGATTTGAAATCCGACAGCCAGTATTAACATAAGCATTTGAAATGCGATAAAACATAAGTTGCGGGATTATAAATCCCCGTACTCCATACAGTCGGATTGCAAATCCGACCGAACAAGAGGGAGAGATAATACGAATAAGGTAAAGACCCCTTACCCCCTTGACGGGATTAAGTGGTAAATGGAAAATGATTAAATAGTAATTGATTAGATGATTACATTGTCCAATATCGCCGTGCAGTTCGGCAAGCGCGTCCTCTACAAGGATGTCAACATGAAGTTCACCAGCGGCAACATCTATGGTGTTATCGGCGCTAACGGTGCTGGCAAGTCAACCTTGTTGAAAGCCATCAGCGGAGAACTCGAACCAAGCAAAGGCACTGTGGAGCTTGGGCCTGGCGAGAGGCTAAGTGTTTTGAGCCAAGACCACTTCCAGTATGACCAAGAGACTGTCCTTAACACTGTCCTGATGGGACACACCACGATGTGGGATGTGATGAAGGAACGCGAGGCTCTCTACAGCAAATCTGAGTTTACAGACGAGGACGGCATCCGCGTCGCCGAACTTGAAGAGAAGTTTGCCGAGATGGGAGGCTACGAGGCTGAAAGTGATGCCGCTGCCCTACTCTCCGGACTTGGCATTAAGGAAGCAAAGCACTATCAGCTCATGGGTGAGCTTTCCGGTAAGGAGAAGGTGCGCGTGATGCTGGCAAAGGCGCTCTTCGGCAATCCCGACAATCTCCTTTTGGACGAGCCGACGAACGACCTCGACCTTGACACGGTGCAATGGCTGGAACAGTATCTCAGCGAGTTCGAACATACTGTGCTCGTCGTGAGCCACGACCGTCACTTCCTCGACTGCGTCTGCACGCACACCATCGACATTGATTTCGGCAAAATAACAATGTTCGCAGGCAACTACAGCTTCTGGTATCAGAGTTCGCAGCTCGCCCTGCGTCAGGCACAGAACCAGAAGGCAAAGGCTGAGGAGAAGAAGAAGGAGTTGGAGGAGTTCATTCGCCGATTCTCTGCCAATGTGGCAAAGAGCAAGCAGACGACCAGCCGCAAGAAGATGCTTGAGAAACTCAACATCGAGGAGATACGTCCCTCGACGCGCAAGTACCCGGGCATCATCTTCCAGATGGACCGTGAGCCTGGCAACCAAATCCTCGAAGTGGAGGGCTTGAAGGCTGTGAGCGAGGACGGGACTGTGCTCTTCGACAACGTCAGCTTCACCATAGAGAAAGGCGACAAAGTTGTGTTCCTCAGTCGCGACCCAAGGGCAATGACGGCACTCTTCGAAATCATCAACGGCAACAGAGAGGCGCAGGCTGGCACTTACAACTGGGGCATCACCATCACGACTGCGTATCTGCCTCTCGACAACACAGAGTTCTTCCAGAGCAACCTCAACCTTGTGGATTGGTTGAGTCAGTTCGGAGAAGGCAACGAAGTGTATTTCAAGGCGTTCCTTGGCAGGATGTTATTCTCTGGCGAAGAGGTGTTGAAGAAGGTCAACGTGCTCAGCGGAGGCGAGAAGATGCGTTGCATGATAGCCCGTATGCAGCTCAAGAATGCCAATTGCCTCATCCTCGACACGCCCACGAACCACCTCGACCTTGAAAGCATACAGGCTTTCAACAACAACCTGAAGCTTTTCAAGGGCAACATCCTATTTGCAAGCCACGACCACGAGTTCATCGAAACCGTTGCCACACGCATCATAGAGCTTACTCCCAGCGGCACAATCGACAAGCTAATGGAGTATGACGAGTACATCAGCAACGAAGCCATCAAGGAGCAAAAGGACAGGATGTACGGCACAACAGCCTGACAAGCCCTCGATTGGCATGTTTCTTGTAGCGACACAAGCAGACACATAATTATTTTATTATGAAAGAGGAAAAGAAAGAAGAAGAATTGAAAGAAACTCCAAAGAACACGGAGGATACTGCTCCTGAAACCGAACAAACCGAGAAAGAAGTCTCCCCTCGGGAAGATTTAGAGGGGGTCGCCGAACTGACGCCTGAGGAGCAACTCGAGGCAGCCAATGCTGAGATTGCAAGCCTCAAAGACCAGCTGCTGCGAAAGATTGCGGAGTTCGACAACTATCGCAAGCGCACCATCAAGGAGAAGACAGACCTTATCCTCAACGGAGGCGAGAAAACAATCGTCACAATCCTGCCTGTGCTCGACGATATGGAACGCGCCCTGAAGAATATGCAGAAGGCAGAAGACGTTAGTGCAGTGCTTGAGGGTGTCGAGCTTATCTATAAGAAATTCATGGACATACTTGGCAAGCAAGGTGTCAGCATCATCGACACGAAAGAGGCCGACTTCGACGTTGACCTGCACGAAGCAGTTGCCCAGCTGCCAGCCCCGACACCCGAGCTGAAAGGCAAGGTGATGGACTGCACGCAGACTGGCTACAAGCTCAACGAGAAAGTCATCCGTCACGCACAAGTAGTAGTGGGAGTATAAGTTATGGAGAAAAGAGATTACTACGAAGTCCTTGGTGTCAGCAAGACAGCTACCGATGCCGAGATAAAGGCCGCCTACAAGAAGATGGCCATCAAGTACCACCCTGACCGTAACCCCGGCAACAAGGAGGCTGAGGAGAAGTTCAAGGAGGCTGCCGAGGCATACGACGTGCTTCGCGACCCCGAGAAACGTCAGCGTTACGACCAGTTCGGCTTTGCAGGCATGAACGGACAAGGAGGCTTTGGCGGCGGAGCAGGCATGAGCATGGACGACATCTTCAGCATGATGAACGAGGTCTTTGGCGCAAGCTTCGGCGGAGGCTTTAGAGGCTTCAGCGGCGGCTTTGGCGGTTTCGGAGGAAGCGGCGGAGGCAGGCACGTCGAGAAAGGCTCTGACTTGCGCCTCAAGGTGCGCGTCAACCTGAAGGAAGTCGCAACGGGCGTCACCAAGAAGTTCAAGATAAACAAGTACGTCACCTGTCCGCATTGCAACGGCAGCGGCAGCGAGGACGGCAAGAAAGAGAGGTGCAGCAAGTGCAACGGCTCCGGCGTCACCTATCGCACCGTGCAGTCGATGTTCGGCAGAATGCAGACGCAGACAGAGTGCGAGGCTTGCGGCGGCACAGGCAGCATCATCCGCAACAAGTGCAAGCATTGCGGCGGACAAGGCATCGTCAAGGGAGAAGAGATTGTGGAGATAAAGATTCCCGCAGGCGTACAGGAAGGCATGGTGGTCAACGAAAGAGGCAAAGGCAATGCTGCCCGCTGGAACGGCGTGCCGGGCGACATACAAGTCTATATCGAGGAAGAGCCGCATCCGGAACTGCTCCGCGACGGGCAGAACCTCCAGTACCAACTCCTGCTTGACGTTCCCACGGCCATCCTCGGCGGCTCTGCCGAAGTGCCGACCATCGACGGCAAGGTGAAGATAAAGATTGAGCCAGGCACACAGCCCGGCAAGATAATGCGTCTGCGCGGCAAAGGGCTTCCCGTCGTGCAAGGCTACGGCTACGGCACAGGCGACCTCATCGTGCAGATTGGCGTCTATATCCCCGAGAACCTGTCGCGCGACGAGAAGGAAGCCTTCGAGAAGCTCCGCACCAGCGACAACATGAAGCCCGGTGCAACGGCCAAGGCAAGCTTCTTCCAACGCTTCAAGCGCATGTTCGAGTAACCAGCACTGTGTTTTTCTTTAACATGTAATTGCCATGTAATAACCCATGTAATTCTCATATAATTATTAATGGTAATTCGTGGGCCATTGATGGCAATTCTTGGATGCTTTAGCACCAAGGCGCGATTGTAGTCGCGGAACGTGTTTTTCTTTAACATGTAATTGCCATGTAATAACCCATGTAATTCTCATATAATTATTAATGGTAATTCGTGGGCCATTGATGGCAATTC
>JAFXZK010000086.1 GCA_017541265.1 Bacteroidaceae bacterium
AATTCACTACGGCAATGATGGGCTTACCGAACTGTTCACGTTTCATTCCATTGGCAACCCACAGAGCCCGGGCTCCAGCCATTCGCCTGCCTTCAGTACAAACGGCACTACGCAACTGATGTTTCATCTTTATGATTATCTTATTTATGTTATTAGTAAGTCTTTAATATTTCGGGTACAAAGGTACAACTTAATTGTCGGATTCGTGTAATGATTTGTGAACTAAATTATTAGCTTGAATGTTTCGCATCAGTCCTTCATACTTTGCTCGCTTAACAGCCGAACCGCGAAAGAGAGACTGATACTGCACGGGACTAAGTTGAAGCCAATCGCCTGGAGACATAGCAAGCAATTCGTCAGAGGGAATGAAATCTGCAACAGGGGTTGCCTCATGAGAGAGATGTGGACAAGCTCGCAGACAGCGGTCGCATCCGTAAAAGCATTCCGACAAATGCCGGTACGACTCGTTGGGCAGCGGTCCACGATGCTCTATTGTCAGATACGACAGACAACGACGGGCATCAATGCCTTCATCCGAAAGAGCTGATGTAGGGCAAGCTTCGATGCAACGCCGACAATGGCCACATCCTTCATGATACGGACGGGAGTACATGGGCGTGTCGTAACGGTCGGCCTCTTGCGTCAGGAGTAATTCAGCCAGGAAAAGAGCGCTACCCTCACGGGGAACGACAAGCTGAGTATGCCGGCCTATCCACCCCAATCCACAACGCCAAGCCCAATACTTCTCCATAACGGGAGCAGTATCAACGCATATACGGCCTTCCACTCCCAGCACTTGCAACAGAATCTGCAAACGCTGACGAATGACATCGTGGTAGTCACGACCCTGAGCATACCAAGCAATTGCGGGTTGCGTAGGTTTCTCTCCTGGATTGTAACTCATTGTAAGGGAAACTATGGTCCTTGCTCCCGGCAAGAGCAGGCGTGGGTCGCGACGCAAGGCTAAATGATTCTCCATGTAATGCATTTCCGCCTGTCTGCCTTCGGAGAGCCATTGTTCATAGTGATGCATATATGCCTCATCGACCTCTTCCGCAGGGGCCAATCCGCAATGTGAAAAGCCAAGACTCATGGCCTCGGCTTTTACTGTATCACTCTTTAATTGTGCGGAACTCATATCCTTGGTCCTTGAGCCATTGCAAGGCTTCAGGAAGCATTACTTTCAGTTTATCGATACTTTTCAACGAATCGTGAAAGGTTATGATGGAACCATTACGCGCATAGCGCTTCACATTGTTCAGCACATCGTCTGCTGTCAGCCTTCGACTGTAGTCACGCGTCACGAGGTCCCACATCACTACTTTATAGCCAAAGATGCGCATGGTCCGATACTGAACGGCACGCATCCATCCGTGAGGCGGACGGAATAGCTTGGTCTGCAGAATCTCGTTTGCCTTATGGACATTATAGAGATACTTCCAGCTGCTCCAGCGCAAGCCACCAACATGGTTATAAGTGTGATTGCCGATAGCATGCCCTCGGCGTTTTACCTCTTGAAACAAGTCGGGATAGCGATTCGCATTATCACCAACCATGAAGAAGGTTGCCTTGGCATTGAATTGGTCGAGCACATCCAAAATCCATGGTGTGGCCTCTGGAATGGGACCATCGTCAAACGTGAGGTAGACGGCTCGTTCCCTGACATCCATACGCCAAACGGCATGAGGATAGAGCCAGCGAACGAAGCGTGCAGGTTGCTCAATCAGCATAGTATGCTACTGACCTCCACCGTTAGACATTGCTGCATAATAAGCCTGCAGACGCTTCAGATACTTTTCGGCTTCCTTCGAATTGGCAGCATCGAGCAACTCCACAGCCTCTTGCAAGGTGACGAAGTTGGTGCGGATGTCAAACGAAGAGGCATTGGCGTAACGAGAAGAGAGGCTCATATACCAGTCGAGATACTCGCAGGAGGTCTTGGCTACATACGAAGCTATCTCTTCGCCTTTCTGGTTCTTGCCCAAAGCCAACCAAGTACGTGCCAAATCGAGCGAACGACCTTGCCATCCATGCGGAACATTGTAAGCTGGAATAGCCTTTTCGGCCTTCTCCATCAACTTCAACGCTTTATCCTTCTTACCTTCGCGCAATAATTGCTGACCCAGTTGACCGAAAATACGGCGATGGGTATAGCACATGCGCATAACAGTCTCATCGAGATAGATGTCAGGATTGTCAAGACCACCAAACTTGAATTTATTCATCAGGTTATCGTACGTCTTTTCCGAATCCAGTGTCTTACCACTCTTCTCCGTATTGAAGGGAGTGATGCGGTCTGCAAGGCCTTCACGAACGAAGTTCTTGCCCAGGTCTCCGTAATTGCTTTCGCCAACGGTAATAGCAACATACAGCGGACGTTCCCAGTTCGAACGGGCAAGCATCTCATACATCATCAGCTCACTCTTGTAAACAGTACCGCGTCCTTTCAAGGAGATGTGCATGACATCGGGAATGCTGTCGTCAGCAATCATCATACCGCTACGCTTCACAGCCTCCTTGTCGACGGTGATGACAATGCTATCCGTAGGGATAATCTGCAATTCCGGATTTTCATTCAAAATCCAGCGGTCGATGATGTTTGAAAGTTCATAAGGATTCTCACCCAAAGCTTCCTTCATGGCCTCGGGGTCATTCTTATAATATTCCATCACCTGCTGAATGGCATCGGGATAGACACGAACGCCCTCACGCGTACCGGCCACATACTGAATGCGCTTCCACGAAATGGGAAGACTTGGAGAGTCGTATGCCGGACGCTTCATCTGGTCAATGTACCAGTCGGTCTGCAGATACGAAAGGTTGCAAACGCGGGCATCGGTTCGCGTGCCTTCTGTCTCCTGCCCGTACCATAGGGGGAAGGTATCGTTGTCACCATTCGTAAAGATAATTGGATTGACACCCTTCGGCAGGCTCTGCAGATAGTTCTGACCAAAGTCGCGACAAGTGTATCGTCCGCTTCTGTCATGGTCGTCCCAGGTCTGACTGGCCATCTGCACGGGAACGAGCAAACAAATGCTGGCAACCAAGGCCGAAATCGTTTCATTGCGAAGGACCTTACTTAACCAATCGGCCAAAGCTGCAACACCCAGTCCTACCCAAATGGCATAGGCATAGAACGAACCTGCATAGGCATAATCTCGTTCGCGCGGTTGCATAGGTGTCTGATTCAGATATACCACAATGGCAATACCTGTCATAAAGAAGAGGAAGAAGACAACCCAGAACTGCTTGACGCCTTCGTTTCCACCCTGCTGTCCCGCAAGAGGAGACTTTTTATAGGGGTCTTTATATACCTGCCAGAACAAGCCCATAAGGCCTAACAGCAGAGGCAAGGCATAGAAGACATTGCGTCCCTTGTTCTCACGCAGTTCGGTAGGCAACTTGCTTTGGTCTCCCAAACGCCAGTTGTCGAACCACTTGATACCCGTCAGCCAGTTGCCATGCTCCAATTCGCCATTACCCTGAATATCGTTCTGACGACCAGCAAAATTCCACATGAAATAGCGCCAGTACATAAAGTTCATCTGATACGACAGGAAGAAATAAAGATTCTCGCCCATCGTTGGCATCTTGATTTGCTGGGTACGGCCGGCAACATTAGCCTCAACGATGCGTCCCTTCACGCCTCCCATCCAGTCTTCGTAAGCCTGCTTGTGGCGGTCGCTATACATACGGGGGAAGAACATGTTCTGCCCGTACTTGTAATCGATGTTATAGCGCAGGAGTTCGTAGCGGTCAGGCTCGTTAGGCGTAGCCTTCTCTTTGCGCTGATATACAGGCGAACCCTTCGTGGACACAGGCACCCAATAGTCGCCTTCTACCTTCATCTCCACCTGTGAATTGTAGGCAGGTCCATACAGCAAGGGACGGTCGCCATATTGCTCACGGCTCAGATAAGAACCCAGGGTGAAGATGTCCTCGGGAGAGTTCTGATCCATGGGAGTGTTTGCGGTAGAACGGATTACTATGACGGCATACGACGAATAGCCAACCATGCTCATGAGCATGCACAACAGGGAGGTATTCATCAGGCGAGGGCTAACCAGATAGTCATTCTCCTTACGATACTGCAGAACGAATACCAAAGCTATCAAAGCAACGATGCCAATCACGATA
>JAFXZK010000087.1 GCA_017541265.1 Bacteroidaceae bacterium
CCTGCCCCTCCCTGTTAAGGAGGGGGGCGGTTACTTTTGCAGATGGTTTCATTTTAGCCATATTCTTGAATTCCTAATCTCTAACCCTTCATCCTTCATTACTATATACTCCCCTCCTTTATAGGGAGGGGCCGGGGGTGAGTCTTTTCATCCTTTCGGATAATGTTTCATGCTTATACCGCATGTAGAACATGAGGGCAGTGAGCACGACGATCTCGAAGGTCGGGTAGATCCAGATGAGGTCGGGGCGGGTCAGCATGCTGATGATGAGCGACAGGAAAAGGACGTTGGCGCGGGTGTTGTGGGTTAGGATGTTGGTCCACTTCATCAGGGGCAGACTGCCCTTACGGAACTCGTCGCGCAGAGACTGAGGAATGTCGTCGCCATACTGCGCCTTCACTTTGGCAAAGAACTGCTGGAACTGAGGCGTCATTTTCTCCTGAACGGAACAATAGTTGGCGTAGAAAAACTGGAACGTCTTCTCGATGAGGTGACCCTTCCAAGGCATCTGGACATATTTCTCGCGTTGAGCTTGTCCATTGTCTAGTTCGCTGCCGCTTTTGCCTTTGAGGAAGAAGAGGTGGATCTGGCGATAGTAGTCCGAGAGCTGAGCCTGCTTGGCGTGGCAGATGAAGCCTGCCAAAGAACAAAGGAGCCAACTCCAGACGCCCCATCCGCTTTGGACAGTCAGGCGCAGGGCTATGGTGACGTAGATGCTCAGGAACCAAATGTCGGAGGCAAGTCCGTCGAGTATGCGACCAATCTGACTTTTCTTGCCTGTCATGCGAGCCAGTTGGCCGTCGGCCGAGTCGTGGAGGTTGGCCCAGACGAGGAGTAGAATGGCAGCGATGGTGCAAGGCCATGTGCGCCAGTACATGAGAATACCGGCGATGATGCCCCAGAAGATGCCCCAGATGGTGACGACGTTGGGGTGAATGTCGAAGTGATTGTAGGCCTTGGCTATCAGAAGACCGAGCGGACGAGTGAAGACGATGTCCTGCCACTCCTCAGTGTCTTGTGACTTGATAAAAGCCCCCTTTTCATCTTCCCCCGAGGGGGAAGGAAGATTGTTTACTTTGTTTGTACTCATGACGTTATAAATCATTTATTATTTTCTATTGAAGATGGTGTCAACTCCCTTCCACTCGGGGGAGGGCAGGGGAGAGGGGACGCTAGCGCGGTTATTGCCTTCGCTGCCTCCTCGCGGCATGACGAGAAACTGGGCCAATCGTTGAAGTCGATGATACGGAAAGAACCGTCGGCCATGATGATGGCATCGCCGCCAACAATCGTAAGCCCTACGGCCTGTGCCAACAAATCGACTTGCTGCTTGAGCCGTTGTTCATCGAAGTGGAAACCTTGGGCTGAGCCATTGACCGCCTCGTTGCCGAACTTGCTGAATACAGGATAATTCCAGTGAAAGAAGGACGTGCCGCTGACGCTGTAGAACTTTACGAGGTCACCTTCGCTGTGCTGTTCCACGACATACTCCGTGATGCCCCGTTGCATCACAGACTGCCATTCCTCTTGGTTATGAATAAGAACCACATCGCCTCGTTCCTGAGAACTACGGTCGTCGCGCTTCCACCATACAGGAAAGGTTAATTTACAATTTGACGATTTACGATTTGACGATTTATCCCCGCTAAAGATTGCAAAGGGTGGAACGCCTACTCCAATTTCCTGTGCTGTGAGCAAAAGCTTCCGTCGGCTAATGCCGAGCATAGCCTTTGCACTGTTGAAAACAGGAATACCAGACTCTTCGATTTCGGCTAGCCATTGCAAGGTGGCGTGGTTGCGCCCCATCGACAGAATGATGTCGGCATGGTGCTCAATTGGCAAGTTCTCCTCGTTCGCGATGCTCACGCTGTGGCCCTTAGCTGTAAGGCAATCAGCCACGGCAAGCAGAATAGCCGTATCACGGTCAACGGAGTTTGGCGAATGTTTCTGCGCACGCTTTATAAGCAGTATGTTCTTGGGCTTCTGCATATTCAAGTGCGAAATTACAATAAATTCGGCGAAATGGCGCATTTAGCTCCTCCTTTTTTCGATTTAAGTCTTATAATTTGTTAAAAAGAGTTTAATTTGTTTGTGAAATACTGAAAAGTATTATATTTGCAGCGTAAAAACGTGTTTTATTAATTAACTCATTCATTAACAACTTAAAACAAAAAAAGCAATGAAAAAGTTATTTGCAATGGTTATGGCTGTAGCAGCCATTTCGTTTGTTTCTTGCGGCAACAAGACCGAAAAGGCAGAATGTGAGGACACCTGCGCTTGCGCTTGTGACACTTGTGTTTGCGACCCCTGCGACTGTGCAGCTCAGGCTTGCCAGCAGGAGTGTGGTGAATGCCCCGTTAAGGCTCTGGCCGAGAAGCTGGAAGCTGGCGACGCTGAGGCTGTTGGCACAGCACTGACCGAGGCTCAGACCAAGATTGAGGCTTTGGTGGCTGAGGGCAAGACCGAAGAGGCTCAGAAGCTGGGCAGCGCCATCAAGGCTTTCGTTGAAGAGAACAAGGCTAAGCTGGCTGACGCTCAGATTACCGTTGACAACATCGTGAGCACCATCGCTGCCATCCCCGCTGCTGCTGAGGCTACTGCTGAGGCTGGTGCCGAGGCTGTGAAGGCTGACGCTCAGGCTGTGAAGGAAGGTGCTGAGGCTGCTGCCAATGCTGCCGTTGAGGCTGGCAAGGCTAAGGCTGAGGAGACTGTAAACCAGGCTGTTGAGGCTGGTAAGGCTGAGGCTAACAAGCAGATTGACAAGGGCGTTGACGCTGCTAAGAAGAAGCTGGGTCTCTAATCCACACCAATCACGCAAGACACATACTAACGTTTAGTATAAGTCAAATCCCCGCCGGTGATTTCCGACGGGGATTTTTTTGTTTCCGATGATAGGGCAGTCTCACTTCACTTTCCAGACATTCAGGGTGATGCCTTCCCCGGCTCCCCATACTGGGGCGCAGAGGAATAGGGCATTGTTGAGCCAGGCGTACTTGCTGTCCTCGGGTGCTTCGAACTGAGGTGCAGCTTTGAAGTAGAAACCTCCATCACCACCAGCTATGATGCCACGGTTGCGGATGTGGATGTATACGCCGTCGTCGGTCTTAATGCTGTATATGGCTTCAAGCTCCGTGCGGTTCCCTTTTGCCAGTTGCCAGTCGGCTCCGCCTTCGAGGATGGTACCCTTCAACTGCGGGCCTTCGAACGTACCACCTGTGATGGGGATAACCGTACGTCTGCCCTTTGGAGTCTCGCCGACAGAATAGGGCGCGCCCAACTTAACTTTCAACTGCATCACGAACTCAGTCTGGGGACCCGGAATATCACTTGTCGTTTGGGCGTGGAGTCCCATAATTGCGATGGCAAAGCATGCCATTAACATAAGCACTCGTTTCATATTATCTTTTGTTTACATGTGTAACTTTGATGTTCTCCTTCATTCGCTATCCGTACTAATAAATGTGGAAGCAGGCAGACCGGCTCCGTTTACGAGGTTGGCATCAGTGAAAGGTTGCCAAGCGTAGCGTACGAAACGGGGGTGCTTGACTTCTTTGGCCGTAAGCCTGATCTGGTTTCCCTTGATTTCAGCCTCGGCAGGATGGTATTCTCCTAAGTATTCGGCTATCTCAAAAGTGCGCAGGGGCTTGCCGTCAGCAGCGTGTAGTCCTTCGGCATAGTCGAAAGTAACGATGGCTTCGTTCCCTTTGAACTCAACAGAGCGATATAGAGGACCAGAGGGTACAACATGTTTGTATCCATAGTCATTGTGCAATGCCAATGCTGCCAGTCGGTGAGCTACGGGACGTTTGTTGCGTGGGTGCACGTCGGTGAGATTGCCGACGTCGCTGCTTACGGCCATGCCTGAATGGGGAATCTGGGCAAGGAGGCGGCGTTGCGAGTCGCGGAACCAAGGCCATGACGGACGGTTGAGGCTGCTAAGCTGCACATAGTAGAAAGGTAACTTTTCATCGTTCCAAGTCTTGCGCCAACTTTGCACCAGCAATGGGAAGAGACGCTCGTGGGCATCCTTGTTGTGGGCATTGCTTTCGCCTTGGTACCATATTACGCCTGAAATAGGCAATTCTCTAAGCAGTCGGATGCTGGACTCATATAGATAACAGGGCTCGTAGGGGTGCCGCTGCAGGGGAGCATGCTCCTTTCCCATGTTTCTTTCTGCCCGTCCACGCACCCAATCTTGTATGAAGTCGTTCCGAGTCCAGTCGCGCAGGATTTCGGGGAATTGGTATTCTAGTGTCCAACGGTCAATCCAAGCCTCGGCAGGACTACCTCCAATGGCGTTGTTGATAATGCCGATGGGGCACTGAAGACTATCTTGCAGTTCGCGAGCAAAGTAGTAACCGATGGCGCTGAAGCGGGGAGAAGTCTGAGGGGAGCAGGTTGTCCATCCTGGATCGGTGTAGTAGAGCAAGTGATTGATGCTGTCGAGAGCTGAGGCACTCCACTCGACATTGTCGGTACGCCAACGTGCTTCAAGATTGAGCAATCGAATGTTGGGATTCTGGCTTGAGGGTATGTCTGTCGCGCCCGTTGTGCATTGTTGCAGTTGAAACTCCATATTCGACTGTCCGGAAGCGAGCCATACTTCACCTGCCATGATGTTTTGCAGGGTGATGGTTTGCTGGGACGTGCTTGCAGTCAGCGTATATGGACCGCCTGAGGGTAGGGGATTGATGCGGACTGTCCATTGTCCGTCGAGCCCAGCCTTGGTATAGTGGCGTTGGCCATTAATACGTAGGCAAACTTTATCGCCGGCATTTGCTAAACCGCTGATGTCGAAACTTCGGTTGCGTGGCAATACCATGTTGTTGCCATAGTAATGGGGCAGTTGCAGTCCTCCGTAGTCACCCGTGATGGCACTATATACGACTTTAGCCATCACACCATATCCTTCAAGGTTAGGATGCAC
>JAFXZK010000088.1 GCA_017541265.1 Bacteroidaceae bacterium
GGAGGATATGGTGGAGATTCCTTACGACTACTACGACAACTTCGACATCTATTTTGGCGGCAGCACGTTCTACATCAACCCGACCGACGAGCCTGCCTACTGCTCGAAGTTCGGCGTGCAAAGCATCTACTACAGCGGCGGCGAACGCCGCACCTCGAACATCGTATGGGTGGATAACTCAGTCTATGACCCGACAGGCATCTGGAGTCTGCACGACGGACGCGGTGCAGCAGACGATGTTATCTATAACCTCTCCGGCCAACGCCTGAGCAAGGCCCAGAAGGGCATCAACATCGTCCGCGGCAAGAAAGTCCTCGTCAAATAGACAGGGATTGGACAAAACCACGGATTATCTTAAATGATTATCCGCGCCCGTACCACCAAAGAGTACGCCCCGAAGGGGCAATAAGCAATTAGCCCAGGGCATCGCCCTGGGTTTAATTGTGAGGTTTCCTTTTCGCCTTTAATCTGTTTAATCTGTGGTTTTATATAATAGTTGTGCTGTCAAGGAATTTCGCAGTCGCGGCTCTTCTGGCGGCAGTTTTCCCCTCGTGTGGTGTTTTCCTACCCAAAACGCGAGAAATGCGCTTAAATCAAATCGGTACTGACTATCAGGCGGTTGCAAAGCCATATCGTGCGGTGTTGTGGTAAAAAAGTATTAGAAGATGGTGGTGTTCTGTTAAGCGGAACAAAGAATTGCGAGAAAAACGCTATGTTTTTCCACCCAAAAGAACATGGGGTTGGACCAATAAGTACGTGGACTTATGACCATAAGTCCACGTACTTATGAGAGAAGAGGCACGTTTTGTCCGTAAAGCCACCGTGTGATTCCCGATTCCGATGTAAAGGTTTTTGATGCAATCCAGAATTCTTTTGCCCTTTCAGGGCGAATTTGATTGTTCTGCGCAATAACCCAGGGCGTTGCCCTGGGCTGATGGCTGTTGGCCTTTCAGGCCGTTTTTTCTGGTTATTGAGCGACGACGCCTTCTGCGTCTTGGTGGTACAACCTGCGGATAATCAGTTATATTTATCCCAATTTGTGAGTCTTATTTATCTCAATTTGTGAGAAAAAGAACATTTTAGCCCTTAACTTTTTGTTTTTCCAATTTTCTTTGTAAATTTGCGGCAGATATATATAATAATGTATAACTAAAGACTAACCCTATGAAGAGATTGTTTACTTCTTTGGTTGTGCTGGCGGCGTTATTCGTTGGCACGACGGCTTGGGCGCAGACGCTCAGAGTGGCTGGTGTCAGTGTGAACCTCAACGCCACAACCACTCAGACCATAACCGGCAGCAACATCCAAGGTTCGGTCACTTATTCCCCCAGCAGCAGGACGCTTTATCTTAACGGTGCAACCATCCGGGGCAGCATCTCTGGCGAAGACCTTGGCACCTCTTCCAGCACACGCTACTACATCCATCTGACGGGAACGAACAACCTTATCACCTCCGACCGAGGCATTCGCTTCGACGACAGCTATGTCGTTCTCTATGGTGCGGCGGGGGCACAGCTGGTCATCGACTCAAACGCCAGCAGCTCTGGCTTCTCCTGCATCAGCACCGAGGGCGGCCATTTCGAAGTGTGGGGCATCAGGCTCTCCATGATAGGCGCGTCAAAGGGCTTCTATGGAAATCCGGGCAGTGCCTCGCTGGGGTTTGTCAACTCGATAGTCAGCATTGATTGCGATGCAGGTGCCGTCTATGGCTACAAGTATGTTACCTACGACGACTGCAACTTTACCGACGAAGGCGTAAGGTTCCAGTCGGGAACAGGTTATGTGGATGGCTCCGGGAATCGTGTCACGACTTTCCACGTCTGGCCGCTTTTGGTGGTGGGCAGCGAGCCAGTGCGCACTGCGGGCGACAGCAAGACGGGTTCCACCTATTCCTGGAAGTGGACGAAGTCAACAAAGACGCTGGAGATTACGGGCAACATCAGTACCGGTGCATACACGGCAATCTCCAACTATGGCATCGATGGGCTGACCATCAAGTCGGACGGCAATTACACCGTCTCCTCAAGTAATATCGGCATTGCCTTCCGTAAAAACACCAAGCTTGCGGGCAGCGGCACACTGACCGTCACGTCCAGCACAGGCAACGGCATCGTGGCGCGTGCCGACATGAATGTCTGCATGGAGGGGCTTTTCGTCCAGGGCAAGCTGCATGGCTTCACGGATTTGCATGGCGGGCACAAGCTGACGCTCGAAAAGTACGATAACAATTCCGACTACAGGTTTGCCGGAACAAGCAATGCCTGTCTCTATGTGAGCAATCTCGAAATGAAATACATGGACATCTATTCAAACGAGACATGGTGGAACCCCAAAGACGGCTATGCTTATTACAGAGATGGCATCTACAGGTCAAGCTCCACTTCGTCTCCTAATGCCTGCGTCTGCTTCAAGAGCAAGAGCGAGATAAGCTACCTGGGACTCTCAGTCTGTGGCCAACCAGTCCGGCAGAACTGCAGTCGCATTGTCAGCCCGTACCTCACCTCAGGCTCCATCGTTTACGATGCATCGTCGAAGACACTCACCGTGACCGATGCCACGCTGATAAACCCGGAAGAGTGGGGAAACGTCATCGACAACACCGGAATAGACGGGCTGACCATTGAGCTTTCCGGTGACAATGTCTTTACTTCATATTCCGCTCCGATTTGCGCGAAATCTTCCTTCTCCATTACTGGCTTTGGCTCTCTTGTCGCCACGGGCACCCATGAAAGTGGCCTACAGCTGTATGGAAACTACATGACTTGCACCATCGATGGCCCGGATATTGAATTCATAGGTTATTCATATGGTATGGAAGGCGGGGTTACGAATACACTGGAAGTGGTGTATCCCTGGACGCGAGTCACATTTGACTTAGCCGAAGAGCGCGGGGGCGATGGCATTCCTATTTACGCGCTTGGCAACCTGGTTTTGGACAGCGAACTCGGCATCCTCGAGCCTTCGGGCGGCAGATTCGACACGTCGAAGAACTGCATCGTCACCCCCGACGGTGACTACTACTATGGCAAGGCTGTTATCGGTCGGATTGTTTTGAGTATCGGCGAGATACCCCTCTCCTTGGCCAACTACGCAGACATCCTCGGCGACGGGCAGTTCAGTTACGATCCATCGACGAAGACACTCACCGTGACCAATGCCACGCTGACAGCCAAAAAGTGCATCACTAACAACTACATAGACGGGCTGACCATCAAGCTCGTGGGCGACAATGTCCTCAATTCCTACTCCGATGAGGGTTATGTCATTGGCTCCTCAGAGTCCTTCACCATAACTGGCGACGGCACCCTTACCGGCATATCGAAAGGCGAAGCAAGCGGCCTGTGTTTGTCTCGCCCCATCATTTGCACCATCGACGGCCCGCAGGTTGAGTTCCACTGCAACGAAGGTTGGTGCCTGTTGGACTGGATGGGAGATGCCATGCTGAACGTAAAAGGCAGCACCACGCGCGTCACACTCTCTCCCAACGAAGACGAGGGTATGGAGGCTATTAACAATCTGGGCCGCCTGACCCTGGACCTGGGAAGCGGCATAAAAATCCTTGAACCTGAGGGCGCTTGGTTCTCTTCATTGCTTAAGAATATCACCACCGACGGCAGCAATCCATATGTGGGCACAATCGTCATAGGAAGCAATCTTGATATTGCCGCAACGCCTGCCGACCCGGAGATAACGAACTACGATTTTACAGGTGCTTGGCCTCTGCTGAAGTTCTACATCCCAACAGAGGATGTGAACGGCAACGCCCTACAGACCTCAAAGCTCTTCTATACCGTATGGGAAGAGAC
>JAFXZK010000089.1 GCA_017541265.1 Bacteroidaceae bacterium
ATGAACTTCTCCACCCATTCCATCTCCTCAGTGTAATGGCCGATGTACTTCTCGCCCAGTTTCGTGAAGCCCTGAGCCTTGAAAATCTGTCCCTGTACCTTATGTACGAATGCACCCTCAGAAAGGCCTGTTACGAAGAACTGCAATGCTTCGATTGATTTCTGCTTGTCCATAATTCTAATTTACAATTTGACGATTTATAATTTACAATTTATTTCTCAATTTGTCGATTAATTTGTTCGACGCTGCAAAGGTACGACTTATTATTCATAGAAATGCAAGCCGAAACGAAACAAAAACCGACCAAAACGGAACAAATACAAAAATTATTCGTATCTTTGCCTCGCGTAAGCTTAAATAGTCAAATTGTCAAATCGTAAAATCGTCCAATACCAAGGTGTACAGCTTGAAGGAATTTTGGCAACTGAGAAACCTGCCCGTACCCGAAGGGGAATGGGACGGGAACGTCGTTTGCATAGAGACGAACGTGGAGTGGACATTTGGTACGAACGAGACGCATGGTTTCCTGTCGTGCTACACGTTCACCATTGTCACGCGAGGATGGCTCACCATACTGTATAACAATCGCGAGATGACGCTGTGCGAGGGCGACCTCTACGCTTATTCGCCAGGTTTCGAAGTCACCGTTCTCGTGGCCTCAGACGATTATCGCGGTATCTGCCTGCTGGCCGACGAACACTTCACACTCAGCTTGCCCACCGTGCGCAATGCCATCCGAGCGGCATATTTCTCTGTGGTCGAGCTGATGGCTCCCGTGCTGCCGCTTAAAGCCGACGACTTGCGCCGCCTGCGCGAACTGATGCAGATGATGATTCACTATCAGCAGATGGGACTCCCCCAAGCCAACGACAGCATGAAGATGCTTTATAATCTCTTTCTGCTCGACCTCTCTTCCATCCAAGAGCACAGCATCCGCGAGCACCGCTTCCCAAAGCGCGTCGAAGAGATATTCCTTGGTTTCCTTGGCCTGTTGCCCCAGCACTTTGCGGAGCATCACAACATCGGCTTCTACGCCTCCGAGCTTTGCATCACTACCACCTACCTCTCGCGCGTCGTCCGTCAAGTATCAGGCGGTCGCACCGTCGTTGACTACATCAACCAATTGCTCTTGATGGAGGCCACCTTCCTCTTGCGCCAAACCTCGCTCAGCATCGCCCAGATAGCCGACCGCCTCCACTTCGCCGAGACCACCACATTCGCCCGCTTCTTCTACAGAATGAAAGGCGTGAATCCCAGAGAGTTCAGGAAGGGGAAATAATCTTAAGCATCAATGTCATAATCCTCGTGAGGCAGGCCATCGTACACTTGCCGCACTTCAAACAGTCAGGATGCAAATTGCCTGTTTCATCGCCGCGAGAGTCGTATATACTTTTTATTTCACCAGCTCTTTTTCGATGCTCTCCTCTATTCCCTGTGGCTCTACGGTGGGTTCAAAGCGTCCTATCACTTCGCCCTTGCGGTTGATGAGGAATTTCGTGAAGTTCCACTTGATGTCGGGCTTCGAGGCGTAGGCGGAATCGGCTTTGGAGAGCATTTCGTCGAGCAGCTTGGAGAGCGGATGCTCGGGAGTGAAGCCTGCAAAGCCTGCCTGACTTTCCAGCCACTTGTAGATGGGATGGGCATTCTCGCCGTTGACCTCTATCTTCGACATCAGCGGGAAGGTGACGCCGTGATTCAGGCGGCAGAACTCTTCTATCTCCTCATTCGTTCCCGGTTCCTGATGCCCGAACTGGTCGCAGGGGAAGCCGATAATGACTAGCCCCTTGTCCTTATACTTCTGATAGAGTGCTTCCAGTCCGTCGTATTGCGGCGTGAAGCCACATTTCGAGGCTGTGTTGACGATGAGGAGCACCTTGCCCTTGTAGTCGGCAAAGCTCACTTCCTGCCCTTTGTTCGACAGGGCTGTGTAGTCATAAATTGTTCCCATACTCTTGTCTTCCTTTGTTTTGTTTCCTTGTGAGCAGGCACTGAAGCTTATTGTCAGCAGTGCCGCAAAAATCCATAAAATCTTCTTCATAAAATAAAGTTATAGCTTCTTTGCGAGGTCGATGACCTTCTGCTTGGTGTCCTCGGTTTTCTGCTCGTCAATCTTTGCAGTGACAACACCCATGTCCTCTACTTGCCAGTAGTTGCAAATGTTGCGGAACTCGGCTTTTGCTCCGTCATAGACACCTGGAGAATAAGAAGAGCAAAGCAAAGCCATCTTACTGACTTTCGATGGCTTATTGACACAATACATTCTTTGTATTGGGGCCTGAATCTGTGCGCAAAGCGTAAAGTAGTAGATGGGCGCAGCCAGCACCAGTGCCTCGGCCTCGTTCATCAGCGGATAGAGTTCCTGCATGTCGTCTTTTTGGATGCAGGCACCTTCGCCTTTGCCGTGACAGTACTCGCAAGCCAAGCAGCCCGCAATCTTCTTCCTCGACACATTCACAAGCTTTACCTCGTGACCTGCTGCCTCGGCAGCTTTCTTGTACTCTTCCGCCATCCAAGCGGTGTTGCCATTGGCTCTCGGAGAGCCTTGTAAAATCAAAACCTTCATAATCCTATCTGTTTTTCGTAATTTTGCCGATGCAAAGTTACGAAAAAAAATTAAGACAGCAAAGAGAAAAAGCCAAAAACAAAACCGATATCCGCAAAGATAGTGCCAAGACATGCAAAAGCTCCTGATTTCCAATGGGCAAGCAGATATTGAAAAAAGTCCCTGTACTTATGTCGACAAGTACAGGGACTTACGGGGCTAAGTACAGGGACTTATGGCAACAAGTACATGGACTTAAGGAGCTAAATACAGGGACTTATATTTTCTTCGCCTCAACGGCACAATGCTCGATGGGCAGACAGGCCTTGTAGTTCTCAATGTACTTCTCAAAACCAGCCACATCTTCTGCCGTAGGACTGACAGAGATACCCGTGTTGCCGGCAAAGACCACGTCCTCCAGGTAGTCAGCCAGGTTCTTTCCCTTATTATTGATGAGGAATCCTGCCAACAGGGCAATACCCCAAGCACCGCCTTCGCCAGCTGTCTCCATAACGGAGATGGGCGAGTTGAGGGCTGCAGCCAGCACACGCTGACCTGCGCCGGCGGACTTGAAGTAGCCGCCGTGACCAGTGATGCGGTCAACCTTGATGCCCTCTTCCTTCAGCAGGATGTCGTTGCCAATCTTCAACACACTGATAGCTCCATAGAGTTGAGCACGCATCAGGTTGGCCAAGTTGAATTTGTCCGTTGCCGAGCGGACAAAAAGCGGACGGCCTTCTGCCAGACCCGTCACAGGTTCGCCGCTGACGTAGTTGTATGCCATCAGACCGCCACAATCGGGGTCGCCCTCCAGTGCTTTGCTGAAGAGCTTCGTGTATATCTCGCCCATATCGACGGGCACGCCCAGCATCTGCTGGTACTCTTTGAAAAGCCCCACCCAGGCGTTGATGTCGCTGGTGCAGTTGTTGCAATGCACCATAGCCACGAGGCTTCCGTCGGGAGTGGTGACGATGTCTATCGGCTCGTAGGGTTTGCTGAGCGGCCGCTCGAGTACAATCATGGAGAAGGATGAGGTGCCTGCGCTGACGTTGCCCGTGCGCTGCTTCACAGCGTTCGTGGCCACCATACCAGTACCGGCGTCGCCCTCGGGAGGACAAACGGGGATTCCAGCCTTCAGGTGACCGCTGACGTCGAGCTTCCTGGCACCCTCGGCAGTCAGCTTGCCAGCATTCTCGCCTGCCACAAGCGACTTGGGCAGGATGTCGAGCAGCTTCCACGAGTAGCCCTTTGGAGCAATCAGCTTGTCGAACTTTCTGACCATCTCGGCATCGTAGGTCTTCGTGGCAGGGTCAACGGGAATCATGCCCGAGGCGTCGCCTACGCCGAGGACAAACTCACCTGTCACCTGCCAGTGAACATAGCCGGCCAATGTGGTGAGAAAGCGTATGTCCTTCACATGCTCGTTGTTGTCGAGGATGCACTGATACAGGTGCGAGATGCTCCAGCGCAGGGGGATGTTATAGTTGAAGAGCTTAGATAGCTCGGCAGCGGCCTTGCCCGTATTGGTGTTGCGCCATGTGCGGAAGGGCACGAGTATCTCCTGCTTCTCGTTGAAAGCCATGTAGCCGTGCATCATGGCAGAGAAGCCGATGGCAGCAAGGCTCTCTATCTCGCAGTCGTACTGCTTCCTAACATCCTTTCGGAGGTCGGCATAACAGTCCTGCAGACCTTTCCAGATGAGGTCGATGCTATAGGTCCACAGCCCGTCAGCCAATTGGTTCTCCCACTCGAAAGCACCCTGTGCGATGGGCTTGTTGTCCTCATCAATGAGGACTGCCTTAATGCGGGTAGAGCCAAACTCGATACCGAGAATGGCTTTACCCTCTATTATTGTTTTCCTTGCATCCATTTCCATCTTACTTCAGCGCTTTATTCAACATGTAATAGACTTCATTATTGCGAAGGGTCTGCTTGAAGTCGGTAATGGTGGTCTGCTTGTTAATGCGGACGTACTCAATGCCTGTCATCTCTGCGAAGTCAGCCCAGTACTCCTCGTCGATATCGTAGGAGAAGGCACTATGATGTGTGCCGCCAGCGAGAATCCAAGCTGCTGCACCAACCTCGAAGGTGGGCTGGGGAATCCAGAGAGCGCTTGCAACGGGCAGCTTGGGCATGGGCTTCGGCTCGATGCACTCAACCTCTTGGGATATGAGGCGGAAGCGGTTGCCGAGGTCAACAACAGTTGCCTTGATGCCGCGACCGGTCTTCGAGGTGAAGACGAGGCGGGCTGTCTGCTGCTTGCGGATGCCGATGCCGAGGAAGTGAACCTCCAGCTTGGGCTTGTCGGTAGCAATCATCGGACATATCTCGAGCATGTGGCTCTGCAGGCACGACGAGCGGTCGCCAGCGAAGTTGAGGGTGTAGTCCTCAAGGAAGGAGCAGCCCTTAGGCATACCTTGCTGGATGACCCAAAGGGTGCGGTAGAGGCAAGCCGTCTTCCAGTCGCCCTCGGCACCGAAGCCATAGCCTTCCTGCATGAGACGCTGGGAGGCAAGGCCGGGAATCTGGTCGAAGCCACAGAAGTTCGGGTCGTCGATGTTGGCATCGCCCAGGTCGTCGAAGTTGGTAGTAA